>JAQUHH010000010.1:2114-18596 GCA_028683685.1 Bacteroidales bacterium | reverse complement strand
TAGTTTGGGATTACGTTCTTCGCTTCGCTACGAACGTGATCCCGTTTTTGGGGGCTTCAATCAAAACAAAAAAAGAGGCAAGCCTCTTCATTTTTGTATTCAGAAAACCCGTCTCAAAGCGAGCTTTTTAGTTTGGGATTACGTTCTTCGCTTCGCTATGAACGTGATCCCGTTTTTGGGGGCTTCAATCAAAACAAAAAAAGAGGCAAGCCTCTTCATTTTTTTATTCAGAAAACCCGTCTCAAAGCGAGCTTTTTAGTTTGGGATTACGTTCTTCGCTTCGCTACGAACGTGATCCCGTTTTTGGGGGCTTCAATCAAAACAAAAAAAGAGGCAAGCCTCTTCATTTTTGTATTCAGAAAACCCGTCTCAAAGCGAGCTTTGGACGGGTTTTCTGAATACAAAAATATCCCGCATGCGGGATATTTGTTTTGATTGGCGGAGAGATAGGGATTCGAACCCTAGGGGCTATGACACCCAACGGTTTTCAAGACCGCCGCAATCGACCACTCTGCCATCTCTCCGTTGCAAAAGTACAAATAAAATCTATTATCAAAAGCTTTTTTGAAAATAATTGAAAAATAAATATTAATCGTTTGATTTTCAATCTTAAAAAATTTTCGTTTTTAAGATTTATTCCGTAATTTTGTGCTTATTAATAGATATGTGCATGATTTAAACATGATTTAAAATTAAAAAAACTAAAAAAAAATAAAATATATACTCATTTATTTGTATAATGAACAATAGTTCATTAATTTTGCCATGAACTTAGGTTCATTATTTTGAAAAATCATAAATTAATAAATAAATATGAACACAAAAAACAAAGGTTTTAACACCAAACTTATTCATGCAGGTGCTTTTGATGATGAATTCGGCAGCGCTACTGTACCCATTTATCAAACATCAACGTTTAAATTCAAAAATGCTCAAGATGGAGCGGATTGTTTTTCAGGTAAAAGTGATGGTTACATCTATACTCGTATTGGAAATCCAACGATAAGAGCATTTGAACAAAATATTGCGGAACTAGAAAATGGTTACGATGGCATCGCTACTTCATCTGGTATGGGAGCAATTAGCAGCGTTCACATGGCTTTGCTCAGTGCAGGTAGTCATATTGTATGTTCGGATGCTATATATGGTCCTGCAAGAGGCATTTTAGAACAAGATTTTTCAAGATTTGGAGTAGAAGCTACTTTTGTAAATACTTCAAAAATAGAGAATATTGTTCCTGCAATTAAACCAAATACAAAAGTTCTTTATATCGAAACTCCAGCAAATCCAACCATGGAAATTACCGATATCAAAGCTTGTGCTGAAATTGCAAAAAAACACAATTTGATTTTAGTCGTTGATAACACATTTTGTTCTCCATATTTGCAAAAGCCTTTGGATTTAGGTGCAGATGTTGTATTGCATTCCATTACAAAATTCATTAATGGTCATGCTGATATTGTTGGCGGTGTAATTGTTGCAAAAGATCCTGAAATTTATAAACGTATTCGCCATTCAATGGTATACATGGGATGTAATATGGATCCAACACAAGCTTTTATGGTACTTAGAGGCGTTAAAACTCTTGCCATTCGGATTGAAAGAGCACAAGAAAATGCGGTGAAAGTTGCTGATTTCTTATCAACTCATCCAAAAGTTGCTTGGTTAAGATATCCAGGACTTCCTTCTCATCCTCAATATGAATTAGGTAAAGCACAAATGAATGGCTTTGGTTCTATGATGAGCTTTGGTTTAAAAGGTGGTTTTGAAGCTGGAAAGAAATTAATGGACAATGTTCATTTAGCAATCTTAGCTGTTTCTTTGGGTGGCGTTGAAACTTTAATTCAACATCCTGCTTCAATGACACATGCTGGTGTTAGCAAAGAAAACAAACAAGCCGCTGGTATTACCGACGATTTGGTTCGTTTTTCTGTTGGAATTGAAAATGTTGAAGACATTATTGCTGATTTAAAGCACGGACTTGATCTTGCATAATTTCAATTTTTATTGAAAAAAAGACCAAACAAAATTTTGTTTGGTCTTTTTTTGTGCGATAGAATTAATATTATCAATTGATTTTTATAAGTTTACGATTTATAATACTGTTTTCAGATTGAATGTTTAAAAAGTAAAAACCATTGTTTAAAAATTTAGCGTTGAGAATCATTTTTGAACTATTTTCAATAGATTGAAAAACAATTTTTCCATTCATATCAAATAATGTAACTGTTGAATTTGCTGGAATATTTTCTACTATTACTTCATCCGAAAATGGATTTGGATACACTTGTATAAGTTCGTCATTGTTTTCTTCCTCAATACCAACTCCCCAACAAGAAGTATGAGATGTGACCCAAATTGGACCATTTTTTAGATTTCCATTATAACTATTTGAACCTAAATCTTGCGCAATGATTCCTTCTCCTTCATTAAAATTCCAATAAGCTGCCAAATTTGATTCAGAACCTACTAATTTAGTCAAATAATTATTGGCTATTTCATTTGGAGTGCGAACGGTTCTCCATAAGCGAATATCATCTATTATTCCTTTAAAATATGAAGCTTCGGAAGGAGTTGTTGCCATGTATCTACCCGCATAAAGTCCTGTGGGTAAAGCACTCCAAGTAATGCTTTGAACATTTGTTGAGGTGGTTTTTGAATCAACCAAAACGCCATTTAAATAGAATTTAATAATTTTTCCATCGTATGTTGCTGCTACATGACTCCATTCATTCAAAGGCAAAATCGCACCAGGAAGTTCCGACCATTCCTCCACTGGCATTGACAAAGGTTGAATTAAAAATCGAAGTTTGCCGTTTTCATATCCAAAACCATATCCATTTTTTACAGTCTCTGTTAAATTCATAAATGAAAGGGGAAATCCTCTTTCTTCAGTAGGATTTATCCATGCTTCTAACGTAAAGCCAGATTGAAAACGCAATACGGAACGATTTCCAAAATCTACATAATCATCGGTTCCATCAAATTTGATGGCGTTGCATGGGTCAACGTATGCAACAACTGTAATATATCCTGTTTTTGTTATTTCGCTGGTTTCTCCAAATGCATTCGATACTGAGAGTGTGACATCGTATGTGCCAGGAACTGAAAATGTTGCACTTGGATTTTCTACATCATAAACCGTAGGAGTCACTCCTTGAATGGTCCATGTCCATGAATTGGGAATCCCTACGGATAAATCAGTAAACTGTATCGTGCTGCCTTGGTTAATGGTTGTTAATGGTGTGCTGAAATTAGCTTTTAAAGGCGGTGTGTAAATAATTTCTGATTTGGCAACAAACATGTCAAAATTGCCAGATCCATTAATGGTGGTTCCATGGAAATTAGCATTGCTTGTAAAACGCCCACAAACTTGAGCTGAGCCATCACTGTTTACATGAATTCCAGCTCCATAAGCAGCTCCGTTTCCTTTTATTGGCTTAATCCATTGAAAATCGCCATTGTTATTGTATTTTGCAATATATGCTCCACTGGTGCTTGGTTTTGGTATTAAAACTTCATTTATGGTCAATGAATCACCATAAAAACCTGTTATAAAGACATTCTTTGAATTATCAACTCCAACACTTAAAGCACCATCTGCGGAGGGGGTTCCAATTTGGTTTAACCAAATTGTGGTAGATGCATCAGAGGATAATTTTGCTATAAAAGCATCGGTTGAAGCTGTCGCTGAAATTAATAAAGAACCAATATTTAAATTCCCTGAAAAAATTCCAGTGATAATAATTTCACCACTGCTATTTATTGTTAATGAATTGGAAGCATTATCTTCCGAAATTGATGCTGAAAATTGACGTGACCATTCAAAAGTACCACTTGTGTCGTACTTAACCAAAAACATATCTTCGTTTGAAGAACCTCCAGAATTAGAAATAAATCCGCCTCCTTCAAAATTACAAACGCCATTTATACGTCCGTTTAAAAGAATTTTGTTGTCGTGAGAAATGGCTATTGAAATAGGAGTCTCATCGCCATTGCTACCGTAAATATTACGAATCCATGATAAATTTCCATTAGAATTGAATTTTCCAAACCAAATATCATCATTTCCGGTTGATGTTATTGAGGTGCTTTCTACTATTACATTTCCTGCATAAGAAGCGGCTATAAAAATGTTGTTAGCTCCATCAATAGAAAAGCTACGAGCATATCCTCCTAGTTTTTTCACCCAAATTAACTGACCTGTGTTGTCGTATTTTGCAATAAAGGAATTTGCTCCATCAGCAGTATTTAGTTGTGTGGTGCCAAAAAAAGAATTGCCACCATGCCAACCTAAAACAAGAATATTGCCTTGGTTATCAATTTTAATATCCAATCCTTTGTCATTGGAACTGCTACCCGCTTTTTTTGCCCATTGAAATTGTCCGTTGCTGTTGTATTTTGCAATAAAAATGTCGCTTCCTCCGTAAGATATTAAGCTGTTTCCTGAACCAAAAGAGACCGATTCGTTGAAACTACCAGTTACATACGAATATCCCATATTGTCGCGACAAATGGCAGTGGCTCTGTCGTCTCCTGTTCCACCAGCATTGTTAACCCAAGCCCAATTGGCTTGCGAAAATACTCCAAAAGAAATAAATAAAAATAAGAATAATGATAGAAAGTTTTTCATATAGATTGTGTTTGATTAATAGCTTATATAATATTCTAGATTGATTTTTTATAATATGCTTGCTACAAAAATACAATTTTTAGAAAATTAATATGTTAATTTTGATTTTTATTTTTGGAAATAGAAAACCTAATTACATATAACAGTCTGAATAATAAGATGAAATACTCTGTTAAAATAATTTTGCTTTACCCTATAAACCAAGTGAAAATTAGTTATTTCATTTGTGTCATAATCACTAAAATGCAGTACTTATAAATAATATTAAGTAATTTGTTTTGAGCAAAAATAGGTGTGTTTTCAGTATCGCAGTCTGTTTGCACCCATATTTGAGTAAATCCAAGTTTGATTGCTTGTTCTGTTATTTTATCGGTGTCTTTTTGATGCGTCACCAGAATCAGTGCGGTATCCTGGGGATTTAAATCGGCGATGCTAGGTGTGCAAATATCTCCATCAATTTCATCGGCAAATGGATTTACGGGAATGGCATGATAGCCTTTTTCTTTTAATCTTCTGTAAATGATGTTTCCATATTTACTGGTGTTTCTAGAAGCACCTACAACAGCAATTTTTGGTGTTTCAAAAAATTGAGTAATTTTTTCTTTCAGATTCATATTTGTTAATTTTGAGTACAAAGTTAGAGTTTTTTTATGAACTTGTCAAAATGACTCTAATTTAAATATTTATTGTTACTTTGCAAAAAAAATGATAGACACTCCACAAAAAAACAATCCTCTACATGGCATCACCTTAGAAGCCATTTTGAATGCTTTGATAGCGTTTTATGGTTGGGAAGAGTTGGGAGAAAGAATTAAAATTAACTGTTTTGTAAAAGACCCTAGTATTAATTCGAGCTTAAAGTTTTTGCGAAAAACCCCTTGGGCTCGTGCAAAAGTCGAAAGTCTCTATCTGTATATGCTTCGCCAAAAAAAGAAAATGGATTTATTATAAAGACTTGAAAATTGAATTATTTTGACAAACTTTCTAGCTTTTCTTTTCGGAGTTGCACCGAAAATTGTTGAGATATTCGGGTCAGTAAGTTTTCTTTTGCTCTTACATTTTCTATCTTTCTGGAATTTCCTGTATATGTTCGCATAGAAGCTTCTCTAACATATGTATAAGCAGAATCAACTTCGTTTAAATAATAAAACATTGAACCACTGATTAGCAGAAATTCTTTTTCGCGACCCTCAGAATAATTTCGGTCAGTCAACATTTTTTGAGATAATTTTAATGCTTTCTCTCGATATTCTTCGGCTTCTATAACATAATCTTGACGCTCAAAATGATATGCACAAATACGATAAAACTGGCACCAAAATTCATTGTCTAAATCTTTGTTTTGATACATTATTTCTGCTATTAATAAACGGTCTGTAACATTCATATCTAAGTATGTTTTAAATCGTCCAACTGCAAAACCCGAAATGTCTACATTTTCTATTTTGTTTGCAAAATTCGTATCCACATCAAAGAAATCATCCATCAAAGCAGAATAATTACATTTTCTACATGAAAAAACCGATTGATGTTCGGTAAAAGGAAAAAAAATTAACTGATATTGTGCTTCTATGTCCATCGAAGCAGTGTTTTGAGCAGGTACAAAAAAACATTGCTCATGGTGGCAAATAGGACATTTTGCTTTCTCTTTTTTCCACTCTACTTGAGCATTTAGAAAAAAAGAATTTAGGATAAAAAGGAATATAATGCTATTTTTCATCTCTATTTGTTCTGATTTACAATAGTTTATACGTGAAGTTTTTATTATAGTTACAAACTAAAATGTGTAACTCATTGAAACAAGCCATTATAGCCATAATAAACAATGAATTGTGCATAAAAAAATGGTAATAATTATTTATTTTGGTTGCTCTTCTATTACTTTGTTGGTCATAAACTTAAAACATAGTATGTTATGAAAGAAAGTAAAAAAAATAAAATTTTTGTATTAGACACTTCTGTTATTATATATAACCACGCATCGATTTTCAGTTTTGAAGACAATGATATTGCAATTCCAATTACTATTTTAGAAGAATTGGATCAGTTTAAAAAAGGAAATGACATTAAAAACTTTGAAGCACGTGAGTTTTCTCGAATAATAGACAAATTATCTGCCCATCACACTTTGCAGGATTGGATTCCGCTGGGGGAGGAGTATTTGGGAAATTTCAGAGTGGTTTTTGGGGATAAAAATATTTCTGTAGATGCTTGTGAGGTTTTTGGTGAAGACAAACCCGACCATCGTATTTTGAATGCCGTAACTTGGCTGCAAGACAAATATCCAACTCAACAAGTTATTTTGGTAACAAAAGACATAAACTTGCGGATTAAAGCCAAAGCACTCAATATGTTGGCAGAAGATTATGAAACTGGAAAAATAAAAAATATCGAAAATTTATATTCAGGAGTAAGCAAAATACATAATATTGATAAAGATAAAATTTCTCTATTGTACGAACATGGCTCGATTGAACCAGAATTGGTCGGAATAGAAACACCCGTTGCCAATCACTATTATATTTTAAAAAATGGTAGCAGTTCGGTTTTGTCGTTTTTCAATCCAAATACGCAATTGCTCGAAAAACTGGATAAACGTCCGGCATATCGTATTACGCCGCGAAATGCGGAACAAGTTTTTGCTTTGCATGCGATAATGAATCCAGACATCAAATTAGTGACTTTACAAGGGGTTGCTGGGACTGGGAAAACGCTTCTGGCATTGGCTGGAGCATTGGAACAAAAGCGTTTTTACAAACAAGTTTTTTTGGCTCGTCCCATTGTTCCATTAAGCAATAAAGACATTGGGTTTTTGCCTGGAGATATAAAATCAAAATTGAATCCATATATGGAACCTCTGTTTGATAATTTGAAATTTATACGAAATATGTTTTCCGAGCAAGATAAAGAATTTCATTCTATAAACGAAGATTTAGAAAGCGAAAAATTAGTTATTCAGCCTTTGGCTTATATCCGTGGACGAAGTTTATCCGACATTTGTTTTATTGTGGACGAAGCTCAGAATCTTACTCCTCACGAAGTGAAAACTATTATTACCCGAGCTGGAGAAAATACAAAAATCATCTTTACGGGCGACATTTTCCAGATTGACACTCCTTATTTGGATGCTCAAAGCAACGGACTTTCTTATTTGATTGACCGCATCAAGGAACACCCCCTTTATGCTCATATAAAACTTGAAAAAGGCGAACGAAGTGAATTGGCAAATTTAGCGAATGATCTTTTGTAAGACTTTAATGTTTTGAAAATTCGACACAGCGACAGCTTAAACGAACGAAAATAGCTTAACGGCCGATCCTTTAATAAGCAAATTTATTCAGCCAGAATTGCATTTAGCAAACCAATGGCAGAAAGTATATCGGGAATATTTTTTACACTAAGAATCAAGCTATTTTCTTTTTGTTTCATCTGACAGGTTTGCGGATGCAACTGAACAAAATTCAAAACTTTAGAAAAGAGTTCCGATTGAAAATAATTTAAAGCTGGATCTTGAGGAAAATGAATTAACATTCTATTATTTTTCAAGGCGATTTTCTCTAACATTAATATCCCTGCCGTTATTCGTAGTTTCATAGACATTATCAAATCCTTGGTTACCTGAGGGATAGCACCATAAATATCGACCAACTTTGTGCTAAATGTAATCAATTCTTCATCCGAATTTATTTTGTCCAGCTCTGTGTATAAAGCCAATCGTTCGTTGGAATTTGGGATGTAAGTGTCTGGAATCAGCAATGCCATATCGCTTTCAATAATGCAATCTTTTTGAACGGGTTTTTCGTTTTGGAAAAGATCCTTAAATTCGTTGAGCTTAAGGTCTTGCATGGCTTCATTAATGATATTTTGGTACATTTCGTAACCGATTTCTGAAATAAAACCACTTTGTTCCGCTCCCAAAATATTCCCAGCTCCTCTAATGTCAAGATCTCGCATGGCAATATTAAATCCACTTCCCAATTCAGAAAATTCTTCAATGGCTCGCAAACGTTTTTTAGCTTCGTCAGTTAAAGTCAATTTCGGCGGAGTTAAAAGATAGCAGAAGGCTTTTTTGTTGGAACGTCCAACTCTTCCCCGCAATTGATGTAAATCGCTAAGTCCGTAATTTTGGGCTTCGTTGATAATCATAGTATTGGCATTTGAAATATCCAATCCCGATTCAATAATCGTAGTAGAGACCAACACATCAAAATTGCCATCCATAAAATCCACCATGATATCTTCTAATTTACTTCCATCCATTCTTCCATGAGCAGCTTTGATTTTTATATGCGGAAGATTTCGTTGAATCATATCCGCAATTTCCATAATATTATGAATTCTATTGTGCACAAAAAAAACTTGACCACCACGGGAAGTTTCGTACAAAATAGCATCTCTAATCAATGCTTCATTAAAACGATGAACCTGTGTATCAATGGGTTGCCTATTAGGTGGTGGGGTATTTATGACGGATAAATCGCGTGCTCCCATTAGTGAAAACTGTAAAGTTCGGGGAATTGGTGTAGCCGTAAGAGTTAAAGTATCTACATTGGCTTTGAATTGACGTAGACGTTCTTTGGCAGAAACGCCAAATTTTTGCTCTTCATCAATCACCAATAATCCTAAATTTTTAAATTCTACATCTTTACTTAACAAGCGATGCGTTCCAATTAGAATGTCAATACTTCCTTCGGCCATTTTCCTTAAAGTTTCTTTTTGAGCTTTTGGTGTTTTAAAACGGTTGATATAATCTACTTTGCAAGGAAATTGCTGCAATCGTTCAGAGAAGGTTTGAAAATGTTGTAATGCCAATATGGTAGTGGGCACCAAAATAGCCACTTGTTTGCTGTCGGAAACAGCTTTAAAAGCTGCTCGAACAGCAATTTCTGTTTTTCCAAAACCAACATCACCACAAACCAAACGATCCATCGGGAAATCGGCTTCCATATCTACTTTTATGGCAATAGTAGACTTGGCTTGGTCAGGTGTATCTTCATACTGAAACGAAGCTTCCAATTCAGTTTGCAAATATGTATCGGGTGAAAAAGAAAAACCGACCGATTTTTTTCGTTCTGCATAAAGTTTTATCAAATCAGTTGCAATGTCCTTTACTTTGCTTTTGGTCTTCTCTTTTAACTTGTTCCACCGATTGGCACCAATTTTATCTAGTATAGGCACAGTGCCATCTTTGCCACTAAATTTAGAAATTCGATGTAAAGAGTGAATGCTGATGTATAAAATATCATCATTTTTATACATAATTCGTATTGCCTCTTGTTGAATTCCATTCTGTTCTAATTTCTCCAAACCGTCATAGCGACCGATTCCATGATCGACATGCACAATAAAATCGCCTGGATTTAAACCATAAATATCTTTTAGCGTCATTGTTTCACCACGGGTGTATTTTTCTCGAAGTGAAAAACGATGATAGCGATTGAAAATATGATGTTCGGTAATTAATGCAAAACGATGATCATAATCGATAAACCCCTCATGCAGATTTAGTTGGCTTAATTTATATTGCAAGGAAGTTCCCACTTGTTGATCTTGCAAAATGGAATCAATTCTTTTTAATTGGGAAGATTTGGCAGAAATAATGTAATTTGAAATTTCATTCTCTTGATTTTGATTAAGGAAACCAGTCAGTAGGTCAAAATTTTTGCTAAAATGTGGTAATGGTGCAATGTTAAATTCAATCTCGTGACATTTTCCAAAACTGCTCTCTTTCCCATATTCCAAAGTATTTTGGTCTTGACAAAATTTTACAAATTCCGTACTTGACACAAACAAAGCAGCTGGATTTGTATATTTTTCAGAATTTATTTGTTGAGAATATACTTCCATGCACTTTTCATACTCCTTATCCATGCTTTGTAAAACATCAAGACTTCCATCTAGCCAAATAAAGGAATTTTTAGAAAAATACTCAAAAACAGGAACATATTCGGTTTTAAGTTTTAGTTCTTTCAAATTTGGAATAATATTCACCGAATCAACCTGCTCAATGCTAAGTTGTGTTTCGGGATCCAAAACACGAATGGATTCAACCGAAGTGGTTCCCAGAATTATCCGATAGGGTTTGTCGTACGAAAAAGAAAAAATATCTATAATTCCGCCACGGATGGAAAAATGTCCGGGTTCGTAGACAAAATCAGTTTGTTCAAAATTATTTTCAATAAAAAACTCCAATAAAAAATCCATATCCAAAGGATCTTTGGTTGAAATTTTAAATGTATTTTGCAAAAGTTGTTTTTTTGCTACTACTTTTTCGGTAAGTGCTTCAGGATAAGTTACAACAAGCATTCTTTTTCCTTCCGCTAATTTGGTAATCACTTCCGAACGCATCAACACATTGGCGTTATCAAAGTGCTCAATTTCGTATGGACGGCGATAAGAAGTCGGGAAAAAAACAATTCTTTTTTCTGTATAATCTACTTCTGATTCATTAAAAAGTGCTTCCAAGTCGTTTAGAAAATATGCCGCTTGCTCTTTGTCAGACAAAACAAGCAAATGAGAGCCTTTATATAAATCAATGAATTTTGCACAAAAAAGACTTTTTGCAGAACCAAAAATATTTTTTAGTAAAATTTTATGTGTATCTGATTGATTATCTGCAAAGATAGCGGAAATTTGAGTTTGAAAAATATTGTCCTTTAACAATTCATCTAAGAGATTATTCGCTTTCACTTTTTTTATTGCAAAGATAAAAAGAATTATGGGCTTTGAAAAAGAGCAGGTGATTTTGTCAGAAAAATTTATATTTTGAAAGTCTTTTTGTGAATCCCCGAAGTTTTTCAAAATTCAATAAAACAAATACAACTTTATATGACAAAATAACAAATATTTTGTCAAAAATACTTTTTTAAATAAAAATAATTTTATATTTGCTATTAAAATCAATTATAATTAAGATTCCAGTATTTATATATATAAATTAAATATGAAAAAACAAATATTTATTATTATTCCTTTAATTATAGGACTGTTTCTTATATCAGAAGTTAAACTTTTTTCACAGCAAATAGAAACTGCTAATTCAAATGAACCCAAGGGAGATTTTCTGGGTTCGATTAGTAATAATGCAGTTCAATCAACCAAAAATGTGGATGCAGAAATATCCATATTGATGGAAGGTGCGAAAGAAGAGAAAGCAAAACGTGATAAATGGTCGTACCATTATAAATTGTCTAATGGGAGACATGGGGCTGAAATATATAGCAGTCCTGTCAATTATTTTAAAAATAGAGAATGGAAACCCATTATTCCCATATTGAAAAATTCGAATATTGAGGGATATGCTTATATTTTTGATGAAATGAACGGCAGGATTTTAATTCCTCAAGACAATAATGGGTCTACAAAAATTGAATTTGAAAATAATTTTGTGAGCTTTCATTCTATAGGCTTACGCATAGTTGATGGTAATACTGAAATTGATTTGCACAATCAGAAACAGATAAAACCAGCGATTAAAATCTCGGATAAAATCGTTCATTTTTCAAATGTTTATAACAATACTACGGAACATATAGAATTGGGAAATGATATGTTTTCTTTTCATCTATTATTAGAAGCATTGCCTAATTATTTAAATACCATATCTTCCTCAAGTGATGCTTATTTGGAATATGATATATTAGTAGATTATCCAACACAAGCAAAACCATTTGGTTTGAGTGAAGATTTTATTTCGGAAACAGGAATCGCTTTTGTTGATGAAAACAATAATTTTGTATTTAACATTTCACAGCCTATAATTTTTGACTCTAATCATACTTCAGAATATTACGAATATAAATGGAAAAACATCGAACATGGCAAAGGCATATTAACGATGAGTGTTCCCGTTTCTTGGTTGAAATCTACCGATAGGGTATTTCCTGTTACCATTGACCCAAATGTGGAGTTATATACTACAAATAGTGGTTATGTTGAAGCTGCAACTTCTCTTTTTGGAAGTCCTACTGTTAATCTAAATAATGTTATGAAAACGGGAGGTAAAATTACGGTTAATTATAGCAATGATCATTATAGAGGACTTGCTTCATTTAATATCAGTTCAATACCAGCAGGTGAATTTGTTTTTAATCATTCTTTACGTTTAACTTCTTGTTATACGAATACAGGACAATTTTGGGTTGGTTATGGAATTACATCTAATGATCCAAGTACTGGGACAGGGTCTCAATTATATAATAATGGAGATATTATTAGTTATAAAACATGGAATACGACTGCTGTTGGCACTACTGAATGGCATGATTACTCAATGTATAATATCATAATGACCCAACAAATTAATAGTGGACAGACTTGGTATGGCGTAAAAATAGTGTCTGCAGAATCAAATGGAAGTTGGCCCAGAATAAATGATGCAGAAGTTGATTTTTGTGCACATAACGCTGCAAATGATGGAGATAAACCCATGTTGTTTGTTGAATATGATACACCTCCTTCTGGCAACTCTGATGGATGTAATGTGATAGCAGAGGCAAGTAATTATACTATAAATCCGGGAGAATCCGTAAGTATTACAGCTAGTGGATCATTATTTAATATTCTTTTAGATAATAATTTTAATAATGGTTCTCTTGGTTCAGGATGGGAAGCCACAACAGCCGCAACATATAGCAATCCTTCGTGTGTAGGTCCTTCATTAGATAGTACAACTTTTTTGTGGATGGGCGATGCTTCTCCTCACCCTCGTCGTTTAATTTCTCAAGCTTTTGATGTGGAAAATGGAGGTTGGATATCTTTTGATTTGAAATATTCTGTTCAGGGTACTTCAGCTCCATGTGAAGGTCCTGATGAGCCTCAAGAAGGTGTAGGGTTGGAATATTCTCTCGATAGTGGAACAACATGGATTGGAATTGTATATTTTCATCCACAAGGATATTATACGATAGTTAATCCTGGGACGGGTGGTTCAAATGTGGCTTCAGGGACTCAAACAGCATTTACCACATGGGCAAACTATGTTTTTGCCATTCCTTCAGGAGCATTTTCTAGTAGTACAAAATTCCGTTGGAATCAAGATGGATCATCTGGTGCTTTGTACGATAACTGGGGATTGGACAATATTATTGTAAAAACACCTGAAAATGCTTCTATTTATTGGGAACACAATCCTACTGGAGGAGAAGAATTAACAGTAACACCAACACAAACAACAACTTACACCGCTTGGATTACAAATGGAATTGATTCTTGTTTTTCATCTATCACCATTGTAGATAATTCTCAAACTTACCTAGTATCTTATAATGTAGTTAATTCAAATGGCACTTTAATCGCCAGTGTTGATGGCAATCAAATAGCATCAGGAACTTATGTTCAAGCAAATAAAAGTGTAATTTTTACAGCAACACCCAACGTTGGTTACCAAGTAAAAGAATGGACATTAAATTCAAATATTGTAGTCGGAAATACTAGCAATATATTTACAATAGTAAGTTTGCAAGAAGTTTCTGTTGTAATAGTAGAATTTATATCAGAAAATGTTGGAATAAGCAATAATGAGAAACCAAAAATAAACATTTATCCAAATCCATTCAACGGAATATTTACGATTCTTTCCGATGACCAATATACGATGGAAATAATGGATATTCAAGGCAGAGTAATTCTTCGTGGTCAAATAGAATACGAATATAACGAGCTGAATATGAGAAGTTTTAGTGACGGTATTTATTTTATTAGATTAAAAAATACAAACAATTCACACGTATTACAAATTCATAAAATGAAATAACATGTATTATCAAGAGGCTGTCTAAAAAAAACTTTTTTACACATCCTCACAAGTTTTTTCATTAATCCCCGAATGTTTTTAAAACCTTCGGGGATTAGTATAGGTGTCTGAAATTAAATAATATAGTTCTGTTTAATAATATTGTGGAGATGTTTGGGTGTTTGTTGCAAAAACCTCATGACAGATTCCTCATTTCACTCCGTTTTATTCGGAATGACACTATAATATGGTTTTTATGAGGCTTTAGAGGGGCAGAGAAGAGGCGGCTTAAGCCAACTGAAAACAAATTTATTTATACTTTTTGTGCTTTAGCACCATAATGGGGCTAAAGCCCTTACACTTTATTTTATCTTTCTTATTCAGTCAGATAAATCTGACTGAATAGATAATGTTTTGAAAAACATATAACAACAAGATAATGAGCTATTTGTAAATTCTATCTATTACTTTGGCTTTTGCCAACGGATAAATCTGACGGAAATAGATAGTGTAATAATAAATCTAATTGTCAGACAATAAGCTATTTATAAATTCTTTATTGGGTCTATCTATTTCAGTTGGCTTTAGCCAACTGAAAACAAATTTATTCACACTTTTTGTGCTTTAGCACCATAAATATATCATCTCTCAACTTGCATAAAATTTTTTTTAGTTTCAAAATAAAACTTTCGATTGCATTAAAACTTTTTCATTGCTTTAAATTTTGGAATATTCATTTCCTCTTTGCCAACTTCTTTTATTTCGATGGCTTGGGTATAGTTTTTATCATCAACCGACCAATACACCGCCAATCCAGGTATCTCTTTGAAAATATCATCAAAATAAAAATTCTTATGAATTTTGGTGGGGGCATAATGAACCATGAAGGTTCGCGAGTTTTTTGGATCTACGCCAATTGCTTTCACTCTTGCCATATTCAAATTTAGTCCTAAAATGGATTCAGGTTTTGATTTCAATAGTTGAACATTAAAGTCCGAATACTGTTTTTTCAAATTCGCTTGCACTTCTTTTTGTGAAGTTATTAGCGTATCATTTCCCCAGATTTTGTAACGCAGCATTTGGTCTAAATCATAATAATAAAAACGTGTTTTTTTGGCATGATTAGTAAACCAAAGAGTGTCGTAGGAATTGATTTTTCCATTTTCGTATTGTGCAAATACCACTCTAATAGTGCCTTGAGAATAGATATTTCCGAAGAAACAAAAAATTGACAAAAACAATAGTTTCCTTAAAATCATGATATTGGGTGTTAGTTTCTACAAAGATATGCAATTGTTTTTATGAATATTGGAAAAAATCAGTTGTAAAGAAATTTCTTTACAACTGATTTTTTTTGCAAAAACATAAGAATTGTAGAATATAAATAATGTAGATTTTTAATTTAATTTATCTCCAAAACAAATTCCAACCCCTTTAGCAGTTTTCACTATGTCGCCTTTGATGTCGACAAAATTAGGTTTGTTAATTACTTCAATTAGCGGTACTGAAATAATATTGGGATGACGATACGCCACCATTTTTCCGTACTCTTTATCCAAAACCATCTCAAATGCTTTTACACCAAATTGAGTTGCCAAAACACGGTCGTATGCAATGGGGATACCTCCTCTTTGTAAGTGTCCAAGAACGGTTACGCGGGTGTCTTGTTCAAGACCAGCTTCTTTTAGTTCGCTTTTTAGTTGTTCGGCAACACCGCCTAATTTTCGATGCGCATATCCCACTTCGTCTACCACTGATGAAACCGTTTCTCCATCAATTGGTTTTGCCCCTTCTGCAATCACGATATTACAAAAACCACGTCCTTTGTGATATCTGGATTCGATTTTGTCTATTACTTTGTGAATGTCATATGGAATTTCAGGAATTAGGCAGACATCAGCACCTCCAGCAATGGCAGAATTAAGAGCAATCCAACCGGCATCGCGTCCCATCACTTCTAAAATAAAAGTTCTGTTGTGACTGGCTGCTGTTGTTACTAGCTTGTCTACAGCCTCCGTAGCAATCTGAACCGCTGTTTGAAATCCAAAAGTAAAATCTGTAGCGGATAAGTCATTATCAATAGTTTTAGGAACGCCAATAATATTCAAGCCTTTTT
>JAQUHH010000010.1:0-2014 GCA_028683685.1 Bacteroidales bacterium | reverse complement strand
GTTGTTACTAGCTTGTCTACAGCCTCCGTAGCAATCTGAACCGCTGTTTGAAATCCAAAAGTAAAATCTGTAGCGGATAAGTCATTATCAATAGTTTTAGGAACGCCAATAATATTCAAGCCTTTTTCGTAAAATTTTTGAGAAATGAGCTGTGAACCGTCTCCTCCAATATTGATAACAGCCTCTACACCAAGATATTGTAACTTGCGAATCATTTCATCCGAACGATCAACAGCAATCCAAGTGCCGTCGTTTGATTTTATAGGCCATGCAAAAGGACCGCCTTTGTTTGTTGTTCCTAAAATTGTTCCGCCTTGATAATGAATGCCTTCTACGGCTTTATTGTCGAGAACTACAATCTCTGTAGGTTCTCTTAAAATACCATTAAAAGATTCTATGGACCCAATTACTTCCCAATTAGATTCTTGTGATGCTCTTTTGACAATTCCACGAATAACAGCATTTAAACCAGGGCAATCGCCACCACCAGTGGCTACCAAAACTCTTTTCATAAATTAGATAATTAGTTTTATTATTATTTGTCATTTGGAGCCGAAGGATAATTGCTTGGAAATTTATTATGGCTGTTGTCTTGATATAAAACGCTGAAAATAAATAGTATAATTGCAGATGATACAAAAATAATCAATAAGCTACTTAGCGATTTTGACAAAATATCATTAATGTCAATTACATCCCAGATTGCTAAAACACTAACCACAGTTGTTGCAAAAACCAGAAATGCCAGTAAAATAGAGAAAAACTTTTTCAGTATACTTGATGTGATTTTCATAATATAGGGTTTAATGATTTATACAAAAATAGTTATTTTATTAAAGCAACTTATTATTTGGGGTTGCTTTAACGTTTCTTCAGACTAATTTAGGGTCTCTCTCAATTCCACTAAAAAGTTTCGTACTTTTTTAAGTCGCTTGATAATTTCAATGTTTTTTTCGGACTCATTGCCCGATAAACTTAATTTTTCCTTCGCACCTTGAAGTGTATAGCCTTGTTCTTTTACAAGATTATATATAATATGAAAATTATCTACGTCTTTTTGAGTGAAAAAACGATTCCCTTTTTTGTTTTTTTGAGGTTTAATAATATCAAATTCTTTTTCCCAAAATCGGATTAAAGAAGTATTAACCTTAAACATTTTGGCAACTTCTCCAATGGAATAATATAGCTTATCTGAGTTTTTTTCCATGGAATTATCGTTTTCTGAATATTTCTGTATTAATATCATAATTTATCCAATAATCTCCTTTTTCTAAACCTTCAACATCCACTTCGCTCCCAATTCCCGATATCAATAAGTGCCCATCAATGGAATAAATTTCGTAATGTGTTTTAGCAGAAAAAAACAATTTCTCCTTAATTCTCCCTTTTTGAATTATTATATTTCGGTTTCCAGTTCTTACTTTAACACTTTTAGTGTAGGTTACAACATCTTGATTGGGATCGGTTTGTTTGATTCGGAATAAGTTTAATTTTGAGCTTAATATAGGATTGTATATACTAATAGAGATGGTGTCGGATAATCCAAGAGCTGTTGCTGTAGTCCACTTTCCCCATAAATACTGTTCTATTTCAAAAACTTTTCCGCTGTCTAATTCTGCTACATCCCATTGTAAAATGCCTTGTCGGCGAATGTATTTAAACGATTCCAAAAAGAGTTCATTGCTTCGTTTTACGGCATCTAAATTTGAAATAATAGGTTCGCAGTTCTCTTCGTGCTGAATTATTAAAAGCAGATTGTCGCCCGTTTGAAGTCCTATTTTTTTCAAATTAATGATAACCGAATTAGAGTTAAACACAGAATCTACGATAACATTATTGACAGATATTGATTTTATACAAGAGTTTTGTATGGGATTCGGATTGTAGATGTATAAATTTTTATCCCAATAATTTCCTTCTATCAAAATTTCTTGAGAAAAAATTTGCATTGAAATCCCGATAAATAATAAAAACCAAATTATAAAACCTTTCATAGTCTGTTTTGAAAATAATT
>JAQUHH010000218.1 GCA_028683685.1 Bacteroidales bacterium | reverse complement strand
ACTCCACAGTCAATTATGTTTTATAAAAACGTGGGACATAGTCAAGAGGGTGCAAAGGAGGTTACAACATTACTTGGAGCAAGTGCCTTTGACGGCCCAAAACCTGTTCGTTTACTTCGTCATTTAATAACCCTTGCAAACACCGATAGCAATTCCATTATTCTTGACTTTTTTGCAGGCTCAGGAACCACGGCTCATGCCATCATGCAATTAAATGCAGAAGAACAGTCTAGCAACCGTAAGTTTATTCTATGTCAAATTGACGAACCAATAAAAGAAAACAACCCAGCCTATAAGTTTTGTGAAGAAAATAATTTACCGCCCTTTATTTCATCCATTACTTGTGAGCGAATAAAGCGGGCAGGCGATAAAATTCAAAAAGAGATAGAAGAGAAAAACGCTAAAATTGGAATGTTTGAGGAAAACAAACAGCAAATTCCTGACATTGGATTTAAGGTTTTTGACTTGACTGATTCACCTAAGTTAGCAATGGAAGACAATGGCCAAGTCTCTTTATTCGATAATACAGAACTAACTCCGTTAGATCGTATTTACAACCTCGTTTTCAGAGTAGGTATTGATAACCCGACAACCTCTCCAACCGAAATTGTGAAAGATTGTATGTATAATCACGGAAGCAATTATTATATTACAAATTCAATTGAATTGGATAAGCCCGAAAACCGCAATTCATTTAAATATGCCTTGCAAAATGGCAAGGTTTATATTGACGGCTGGACTGCGACCCTCAATACGACCTTGCAAGAAACAAAAGATAAAGAAGATAGAGGTAAGATTAGTATTGTGTTTTAAACATTAAGACTCTTCTTTAATTATCCAAATTACATAAATGAAGAAACTTGAGTAGTACAACAATATGATAACAAGAATAGATATAGAAAAATTCGGCTTATTCAACAATTACCGATGGTCTCAAAGCATTGGTAATGATAACAATGTAGATTTGTTGAAAAAAGTAAACATGATCTATGGCAGAAACTACTCTGGTAAAACTACATTATCTCGAATTTTACGATGTGTCGAAAAAAAACAGTTGCACGAAAAATATACAGATGGAAAATTTACAATAATAGATGATCATGGAAATTCGATAACACAATCTAATCTTAATTTTTCCGAAAAAATAAGAGTCTATAATACGGATTTCGTAAAAGATAATTTAAGCTGGTTACACGATGATATAAATGGCGATATAAAGCCTTTCACCCTTTTAGGCTCTGGAAATATTGAAGCTATGGCAAGAATAGAGGCAATAAATACAGAATTGGGGAGTATTGATGCAAAAGAAGGATTACTATACCAAGAGGATCAATCAATTACAGATTTCAGAAAAGAGGAAGCTACATTAAAGGAGAAACAAGAGCAATTAACAGATGCATTAACACGAAAGGCAAATAAAGAATTAAAACTCAATGACTATTTTGTTAAACAAGGAGATACATATAATATTCGCAATATACAGTCAGAAGTTGATGAGATTTTATCCTCTTCTAAAGATTATTCATTAGATGAAAATGCAAAAGAATTGCATAAAAAAATAATCAAAGAAGAAGAGAAAAATACAATTACAGAAGTATCTATTACAAGACCCAAATTACAAGAATATGTTCTCCAGACAAAGACTTATGTTGAAAAGAAAATTACTATTTCCAGTACAATACAAGACTTACTGAACAATAGCATTTTACAAGAATGGGTTAACAAAGGGCGTGAATATCACAAAGAACAACGGAACACTTGTGCTTTTTGTGGAGGAATAATTACAACTGAAAGATGGAACGAACTAGATGCACATTTCAGTAAAGAATCGGAAGAACTAAAATATGCAATCCAAGAAGAGATAAAAAGGCTAAATGATTCAAAAACATCATTAGATGATTTTCTATTGAAAAAAGGGTTGATAAAAGAGAATTACTATTCAACTCATCATTCAAGGTATGATGAAATTAGAGAAAAATGGGATGTAATTGTTAAACGATACAAAGAGATTATACTTGCATTAATTGAAAAACTACAGGAAAGACATGATGACATATTTAATCCGAAAGTTTTTGACGAACAATCAAATATTAGTAAGCAAACCGTAGATGATATTTCAGATGGAATCGTGGGCATTTTAGAATTGTTCAATAAACTATCAAAAGATAATGATGAGAAATCTAAATCTCTTGCAACAGATAAAGATAAATCTCGAAAGATTTTAAGATATTCTGAAATCCAAAATTTCATAACTATACTTGATTACAAAACCAAAATAGAAGATATTAATACAGAATCTGGAAGGTTGGATTTAAAAAAGAAAGAGATGAAATTGTTGAGGGAAAAAGTTTCTCAACTTGAAATAGAAAAGAAACAAAGGGAATTAGAATTGAATGATGAGGGTGAAGCTGCAAAAAAGGTTAACAATCATTTGTCCGATTTCTTTGGCCATGATGGACTTAAACTAAAACCTGAAACTCTTGACACAGATGAACCAAAAACAAGTTTTGTTATCATGAGAGGTAGTGAAAAAGCTCATAACCTTAGTGAAGGAGAATGTAGCTTAATATCTTTTTGCTACTTTATCGCAAAAATGGAGGATGAACTCAAAAGCACTGATTGTGATAAATTAATTATTTATATTGATGATCCTATATCAAGCCTTGATAGTAATCATATTTTCTTTATGTATAGTCTTATTGATACGGTTATTGCAAAAGAAAAGAAATATGGTCAATTATTCATATCAACACATAATCTTGATTTTTTAAAATACTTAAAGCGCCTTACGATTCCATATGATGAAAAGAATAAGCCTCTGGCAAATCATTTTATTGTAGAGAAAAAGAAGAAAGATAATGAATCAAAATGCGAGCTTAAATTAATGCCTACATACTTAAAAGATTATGTAACAGAGTATAATTTTCTCTTCAAAGAAATTTACAATATGGCCAAGCCATTCGAAAACGGAGACAGGGCACGATTCTTTGAAAATCAATTTACTCACTTCTATAATTTGCCGAATAATATGAGGAAATTTTTAGAATGTTACCTATTTTACCGATATCCAAATACTGATGATCCTCTGAAAAATATTTCAAAACTATTTACTGGTCATATCCCAAGTTTGGTAAATAGAGTAATCAATGAGTATTCCCACTTAACATGGGGAGAGCGAGGAACGTTAGTAATGGATGTACAAGAAGCCGAAAGTGTCGCTAAAGACATATTGAATGCGATAAAGACAAAGGATAGAGAACATTTTAATGCCCTTTGCAATAGTATTGGGGTTGATGAAAATATTGAATTATAATTATAAATTTGTAATTGTGATATATAAATGACACTTTAATATCCTATGATTTATCGAGGCTACAAGGGACAAATCATGAGAAATGTATAATTCAAAATATGCCAACAATAAAATATAGAATACAAATCCTCATGGAATGATGATTATCCTGAATGGATATGTAATTTTTTGCCAATGCACAATATTTTGAGCAAATTAACGAACACATTATTAAACATTTGAAAGGGATCAACAATGAACAATAGCACAAAAATATCAATTCGTTTTTTTGACGATCGAGAAGTTCGTGCTATTTGGGACGAAGAAAACAACAAATGGTGGTTTTCCGTTTTGGATATTGTTGCAGTTCTTACAAGCCAGGACGACTATACTAAAACACGAAACTATTGGAAATATCTCAAAGGCAAATTGAAAAAAGAAAACAACGAGTTGGTTAGTAGTACTAACCAACTGAAATTAACTGCGTCTGATGGCAAAAAGTATTTAACCGATACATTAGATTATGATGGTATTATCGCTCTTGCCAAACACTTCCCCAGTAATAAAGCTGTCAAATTTCTTGATTGGTTTACATACAGCGACAATAGTATTGACGGACAAAGCAAGAAAAAGGCATATTCCCTTTTCGAAAGCAATCTCATTAACGAAGAGGAAATCGGGACAACGAGAAGTCTACAGAAAATTCATGCCTATATTTTCGGAGGATTATATGACTTTGCCGGACAAATAAGGCAGAAAAATATTTCGAAAGGCGGTTTTCAGTTTGCTGTCGCACATTTTTTAGGCAACACATTAAAACAAATAGAACAAATGCCCGAAAATACTTTCGAGGAGATTGTTGATAAATATGTGGAAATGAATATTGCTCACCCATTCATGGAGGGTAACGGACGAAGCTCTCGAATATGGTTGGATTTGTTCTTGAAGAAAAAACTAAAACGGTGTATAGATTGGAGTAAGATCAATAAAAACGATTATATGGATGCAATGGTACAAAGCTCCACGGACAGCACAGCGTTAAAGAATTTGCTAAAAAATGCTCTCACGGATGAAATCAACAGCCGTGAAATGTTTATGAGAGGAATTGATTATTCGTATTATTAT
>JAQUHH010000009.1 GCA_028683685.1 Bacteroidales bacterium | reverse complement strand
GCCACTGCGGAACCCGCAGCGGAACCTCTACCGGGTCCGACACGAACGCCCATTTCTCGAGCTTTTTTAATAAAATCCCAAACAATTAAGAAATATCCTGGGAATCCCATGTTTTTGACAACAGACAATTCAAACTCCAAACGTTCTTTGATTTCTGGAGTAATTTCGCCCCAGCGTTTTTCCGCACCTTCCCAAGTAAGATGTTCTAAATATGATTGTTGATCTTCAAATCCTTCCGGAATTTCAAAAACGGGCAATATAACTTCTCTATTTAAATCATACTCTTCCACTTTATCTACAATCTCTTGTGTATTTTCAATGGCTTCAGGAATGTCGATAAAGAGTTGTTTCATTTCATCTACCGAACGAACATATTCATTTCCAGTATAATGCATTCCATCCTGGTCATCTAAATCACGATTGGTATTTAAACAAATTAAAACATTATGTGCTTCAAAATCCTCTTTGCGAATAAAATGCGTATCGTTGGTTGCAATTAATTTAACATTTCGTTCGCGAGACATTACAATTAATGCTTGATTCACAAATTCTTGTTCGGGCCGACCATGACTTTGTAATTCCAAATAAAAATCTTCTCCAAAAATAGTCACATATTTATCCAAAATTTCATAAGCAGCGGTCAAGTTCAAATTATCCACCTCAAATTTTTGACCAGAAGAGAGATTGCTTCGCATAATTTCCTGCGGAATTTCGCCACCCAAACAGGCGGAAGAAGCGATAATTCCTTCAGAATACTCTTCCAAAACTTCAAAATCGATTCGAGGAGTGTAATAAAAACCCTCGAGATGTCCGATGGATACTAATTTTGAGAGATTAGAATAACCCAATTCGTTTTTTGCCAACAAAACCAAGTGATATCCACTGCGATCTTCTTTTCGATCCTTGATATGACGCGAACCATCGGTAATATAAACTTCACAACCGATAATTGGTTTTATTCCTTGCTTTTTACATTCGGAAAAAAACTCGTAAACTCCAAACATGGAACCGTGATCAGTGATGGCCAGTGACTTCATTCCCATGCCTTTAACATAAGAAACCAGCTTTTTTATGTTGGCTTGACCATCCAATATAGAGTATTGCGTATGTACATGTAAATGAGTGAATAGAGACATAATTGGGTTTGTATTTTTGATAAATGTATTTTAAAAGCAGTGTATAAAAGTACATAATTTTCAAGTTCAATCCTACAATTGTTGGCTAATTGTTGAAAAAACAAATAAACTCAAAATATTACAAATCTAATGTGATTTTTTCTGGCTATGCCAATATAGATTATTTTAAAATTAAAAAAATACATCCCCTATAATTCATCGTTTAACGATAAAAACAATCTGTTTGAAAGAAAAACTACAGAATGATAAAAATTATTTATAATATTGTAGAATAATTAAAACAATAATTCTATGAAACAATTTTTTAAATTTATGTTTGCCTCCATGTTGGGTTTTATTTTGTCATGGGTGGCTCTATTTTTCCTAATTATAATTATTACAGTGTCCATCGTTGCTAGTACAACTGATAAAACTGTAAGCGTTTCGAACAATAGCATTTTGGAAATCACCCTAAGCAATGAAATTGTTGAGCGTGCAGGCAAAAACCCCATTGAAAACTTCGATTTCTCGTCGATGAAATCTTCAAAATCATTGGGTTTGTATGACATTACAACCGCTATTAAAGGAGCTGCAAAAGACGATAAAATTAAAGGTATTTATCTGAATTTGAGCGATATTCAATCAGGAATTGCCAGTTTAGAAGAAATTCGAAACGCTCTAATTGAGTTCAAAGAATCGGGCAAATTCATCATCAGCTATGGCGAAACGTATTCTCAAAAAGCCTATTACTTGGCTACAGTGGCCGATAAAATCTATTTAAACCCAGAAGGGGGCATTGATTTAAAAGGATTGAATGCTTCAATTATGTTTTTCAAAGGGACTTTGGCAAAACTGGAAATAGAACCACAAATTATTCGTCATGGCAAATTTAAAAGTGCTATTGAACCTTATATTTTAGACAAAATGAGTCCTGAAAACAGAGAACAAACCATGCGTTATATGGGCTCTATATGGAATGATATGGTTAAAAAAATGTCTGAATCCAGAAAAATCAGCGAATCTGAAATCAATGCAGCTGCCGACAATTTATTATTGCAATTTCCCGACGAAGCATTAAAATTGAAATATGTTGACGGCTTAATTTACAAAGATGAACTATTGGATATTTTTAAAACAAAAGTAGAGGCTGAGAAAATAGATGATCTCAAATTTGTAAAACTAGAAAGTTATTTGAATTCCGATGGTGCCAAAGCATCGACCGCCAAAACGAAAGATAAAATTGCGGTTGTTTATGCCGTGGGCGAAATTGCTGGTGGCGAAGGCAGCGACAAAAGCATTGGTTCGGAACGTATTTCCAGAGAAATTCGCAACGCTCGTTTGGATGAAAATATAAAAGCGGTTGTTTTGAGAGTAAACTCTCCCGGAGGCAGTGCCTTGGCTTCAGAAGTTATATTAAGAGAAGTAATCCTTACAAAGAAAGTAAAACCAGTCGTTGTATCTATGGGTGACGTTGCTGCTTCAGGAGGTTATTATATTGCCTGTCATGCCGATGCAATTGTGGCTCAACCAAATACAATTACTGGTTCGATTGGTGTTTTTGGCATGATGCCCAATTTGAAAAAACTTTTAAATAACAAGTTAGGGATTACCATTGACCAAGTAAAAACCAATACACATGCCGATTATATGAATCTTTTCCGTCCCATGGATGAATTTGAATATCAATCAATTTTGCGCAGTATCGAACGTATTTATGATGTATTTATTGGTCACGTTGCCGAAGGCAGAGGTGTTACTAAGGAATACGTTGATAGCATCGGACAAGGTCGCGTATGGAGTGGTGTTGATGCCAAAAACTTAAACTTGGTTGATGAAATTGGTGGACTCGACAAAGCCATTGAAATTGCTGCCAAAAAAGCAAATTTAGAAGAGTATAGAATTCAATTCTTGCCACTTCAGAAAGAATTTTTTGAACAACTTATGGAAGAAACTCAAATGGCTCAAGTATCACTGTTGCAAGAAGAACTAGGTGAGTTTTATGAATATTATATGTTCCTCAAAAGAACCACTAATGATAGAGGTATTCAAGCACGTTTGCCCTATTTGATTCATATTGATTAACATCTGAAACGAGCACAAACCAAAACGCTCTTGAAGAAATTCTTCAAGAGCGTTTTTAGTATACGGGATTTCTAAAAACAGGGTTTTTATGCTTGGATTATAATTTGAAAAATCTTTGCAATTGTAGCTCAACAAAAACCCATTTTTTCCCAAACATCGATAAAGCTATAAATAAAAATGGAAGTGCGGGCGATTTATATCTGACCAATGCACCCATATTAGGCGTTACCAAACCAGATAAAGCAAGAAGTGAAATAGCAAATATCAAACAAAACCAAAAATAAGGATGGCGAATTGATTTTTGAAAATCCATTTTATAAATTAAGTAGACCAATGCCAATAAAAAGACAATATTTTCAATAGCCGCCAATTGTTTTGTCCAAATATCAGCTTCCCAAACCCAAGGACGACTCAATGCATTAAAAATTGCCAATGGCGTATTTAGCATAATATTACTAAAGCTACTTTCCAAATTTGGAATAGCAAAAGTGCTACCCGATTGAAAGACATTTACCATATTAATAAAATCGACATTCTTCGTGTAAATTAAATGTACAAAAGAGTAAGACGGTTTTATATATGCAATTAATAATCCAAGACTTATGACCCCCAAATAACTTAATAAATAGACTGCCCAAACAGGAAATTTTTGATTTTTTTTACTGATAACAAAACCTAACATGACTGGAATAAGCAGAAACAATACATAACTTTTAATTGTAAATAAAAGAATCATATATACTAAAAAGAGCAACAATCTGGAAATTTTGAAATAGTTCATTGTTTTAAAAAAATACCATACACTCATTCCTAATGCAAATACCAAAATAGGTTCTTTGATATTTCCTGAAGACCAAAAAATTGTACTTGGAATCAAAAATACAGGAATAATAGCAATCCATTTTTGTCGATTATTCATCAATACTAAAGATTTATAGAGTGCCATCAATCCAATAAAAGAGAAAAACGACATTAACAATAAGTGCACGATATAATTACCAAAACTGATAAAATGCATTAAAACATTCGTACGAATAATAGTACGATTATCGTTGGGAACGACCGAATCATACGATCGGTTCCAGTAACTCATTTTTGCAATGATTTTTTGATCTTGCGAATTTTCTTTCCCGAACATAATTCTCAAAAAAGCATCGGGATTTGTTTTGGCAGTTTCATACAAAACTGAGCCGTCAGAAAAATAAACTCTCGAATCATTTCCTTGCTGGTATGGCTCATAAAGAGTATAAATAAGCAAAAAAGAAAGTGTTGCCATTATTTTCACTGCCCATAAAGTCATAGTTAGTGATTTTTTGGCAAAAGGAATTCTGAAAAACTTAGATTTTGCAATGATAAAACTAAGCAATCCCAAATATGCAATAGCAATTAAAACGTCGCTTATTTCCAATCTTTTTTACTTTATATTTTTAATCCAATTAAATGCATTAACAAAAGCTTCCATCCAAGGGGTAACGTCTTGTTTGCGATGCTCTGGATAGCTGTATGCCCATTGCCATGGAAAAACAGCCCGTTCAGGATGTGGCATAATCGCCAAGTGCCGTCCATCTTTTGAACAAATGGCTGCAGTATTAAACTGAGACCCATTTGGATTTCCAGGATAACCACTAAAGCTATATTTTGCTGGAATATTATATTCTTCTTGAGCATATGGTAAATCAAACTTTCCTTCGCCGTGCGAAATCCAAATTCCCAATCGAGTTTCTGATAAAGAAGAGAGCATTACCGAATTATTGGGCATAATATCCAATGTTACAAAACCAGATTCAAATTTATGAGAATTGTTGTGTACCATTTTTGGACGAAGAGTTTGTTGTGGATAAATCAATCCCAACTCTACCATCAATTGGCAACCATTGCAAATTCCCAAACTTAAAGTATCTTCACGTTGGTAGAAATTATCCAACGTTTTTTTTGCTTTTGGATTATACAAAAACGCACCTGCCCAACCTTTGGCAGAACCCAAAACATCGGAATTTGAAAATCCACCCACAAATACAATCATATTTACATCTTCCAAATTTTCATCGCCCGAAATCAAATCCGTCATGTGCACATCCTTCACATCAAAACCAGCAAGCCACAAAGTATACGCTGTTTCACGATCGCAATTGCATCCTTTTTCGCGAATAATAGCAGCACGAATGCCTGATTTTTCTTTACGGTCTGGATGAATACCCAAAGATTCAGAACTTCCATTGAAATGAGCTGGATAACGATACACTAATTCTTGATTTTTGTAATTATCATAGCGTTCAAGTGCCAATTTTTCAGTACTTTGGTGAACGTCTAACAAAAATGAAGTTTCATACCAAATATCGCGTGTTTCAAACAAATTAAAATTCAAATTCATTGTTAGATGTTTGATATTAAGCTTATTATTCTTTTTAACAGTTCCTATGGTATAGAAATAAATTCCAGCATGATGGAGTATCTCTTTTACTTTTGCATCTTTTACTTGTACAATAGCAGCAGGTTTTTCACTAAATAAAATGCGAACCAAATCTTTTTCCTTAAAACCGCTCAAGTCGGCATCAATACCAATATAATTATTGGGGAACATCATTTCAAGAAGAGCAGTAATCAAACCACCTGATGAAATGTCATGTCCAGCAAGAATTAATTCTTGCTCAATTAATTTTTGAACGGTATTGAAAGCATTTTTAAAATATTCATGGTCATTAATTTCTGGAACTTCATTACCCAAAGCATTCATCACTTGAGCAAAAGAGCTTCCCCCAAGATGAAAGGGACTTTTACAAAAATCAATGTAAATAATTTCGCTACCAGGAACATCTTCAAGGGCAGGAGTAATAATTTGTTTAATGTTACTCACTTCGCCAATGGCAGAAATAATAACAGTTCCGGGCGATAAAACCGAAGTTCCGTCGGGATATTTTTGCGTCATCGAAAGTGAGTCTTTTCCCGTTGGCACGTTTATCCCCAAATCACAAGCAAAATCACTAACAGCTTTCACCGCACTGTATAAACGAGCATCTTCACCACTGTTTTTGCAAGGCCACATCCAGTTGGCACTGAGCGAAATACCTTTCATATTTTGTTCGATAGGAGCCCAAACGATGTTGGTTAGCGACTCGGCGATGGCCAATTTTGAACCGGCTTCTGCATTTACCAAAGCCACTGCTGGAGCATGTCCAATAGACGTTGCCATTCCTTTTTCGCCACGATAATCAATGGCTACCGCACCTAAATTGCTAAGAGGCAACTGAATCATTCCTACGCACTGCTGACGGGCAATTTTCCCTGTAACCGAACGGTCAACTTTATTGGTTAACCAATCCTTGCAAGCAACGGCTTCTAATTTTAAAACATCAGAAACATACTCTTTTATTTTAGAAACATCATATTGAATTTCTTTGTGGTTTACTTTCAAAGTTTGGTCGTTCATAACTGTCTTTGGAGGATTTCCAAAAAAGTCATTTAATTCCAAATCGATGGCTGAAGTTTTTTCCGAAGGATGATGAAATTTCAAACGGTGATCTCCCGTTGTTTCGCCAACCACATAAAATGGGGCTCTTTCACGTTTGGCAATGCGAGCAATCATCTCTTCATCTTTAGCCTTAATCAGCATTCCCATTCTTTCTTGCGATTCGTTGCCCACAATTTCTTTCATCGACAGTGTTCTATCACCAACGGGAAGTTTACTAATGTCGATAGTCCCTCCGCTTGTTTCGACCAATTCCGACAAACAATTAAGGTGACCACCAGCTCCATGATCGTGTATTGAAACCACTGGATTGTTGTTCATTTCTGCCAAAGCACGAACTACATTGTAGGTTCTTTTTTGCATTTCGGGATTGGAACGCTGCACAGCATTTAGTTCAATTTTATTGGCAAATTCACCGGTGTCTACCGACGAAACTGCACCACCACCCATTCCAATGCGATAATTATCGCCACCCATAACCACAATTTTATCTCCTTTTTCGGCAGTTCCTTTTAGAGCATACTCTTTGCGAGCATGTCCCACTCCACCGGCAAGCATAATCACTTTATCGAAACCATATTTTCGATCACTTTCAAAATGTTCAAACGTAAATAAACTTCCACAAATTAGAGGCTGTCCGAATTTATTTCCAAAATCACTAGCTCCATTAGATGCTTTGATTAAAATGTCTTTTGGATTTTGATACAACCATGGTCTTTCGGGAATATTTTCCTCCCAGCTCCGACCTTCTTCCAAACGAGGATAAGAGGTCATATAAACAGAAGTTCCGGCCATGGGAATACTTCCAATACCACCCGCCATACGGTCGCGAATTTCGCCACCCGAACCTGTTGCAGCTCCATTAAATGGTTCTACAGTGGTTGGAAAATTATGTGTTTCTGCTTTTAACGACAAAACAGTATTGATTTCTTGAGGTTCAAAAAAATCTGATTTATCTTGGGTTATCGGACAAAACTGCTCCGCTTTGGGTCCGTCCACAAAAGCCACATTATCTTTATAGGCTGATACAATGTGATTAGGATGAACGCGAGCGGTTTTTTTAATCATTTGAAAAAGACTATCTGACTGCTCTTTTCCATCAATGATAAAAGTTCCATTAAAAATTTTATGTCGGCAATGTTCAGAGTTCACTTGAGAAAATCCAAAAACTTCACTATCGGTTAATTTCCGATTAAGTTTTTTGCTTAAAGAATTGAGATATTCAACCTCATCATCGCTAAGAGCCAGACCTTCAGCTTTATTGTATAAAACAATATCGTCAATAAAAATAATGGGTTCAGCATGTCTACTAACCGCAAAAACATCTTGATTTAATCCATGAAATAATTCTTGCAACATAGGATCAAATTTGGCCGAAGCATCTGCTACTTCAAAAAACTCTTCAATTCGAGAAATTCCGTTTATGCCCATATTTTGGGTAATTTCAACGGCATTTGTACTCCAAGGAGTAATCATTTCGCGACGAGGACCTATAAAAAATCCATCGAAAGCTTTTGCAGAAAGCAAATTTGCACCCACAAAAAGCCATTCTAAACGAATTTGTTCATCTTTGTTAATAGCGTGATCGATTTCGACAACGGTAATTTTTTCGGAACTTCTAAAAAACTGAATCATCATATACCAGATTGATAATAAACTAATTACATATTTCTAAAAAATTGATGTCGCAAAGATAAGAAATTCCAATAAACGACTTGGAAAAAAAGGAAAAACGCACAAAAAATACATACATAATAGTCTATTTTTCAGAAACAGATTTTCGAATACAAGGATTCATTTCTTTTAAAGTTGAATATAAATTTCATTTTTATTTTGCTCAAAAAAACATTTACTTATCTTCGCAAAAGAATTAAAAAAAACTCAGAATGCTTAAAGACAAGTTTTTGAAAAACCAAAATATTATTTTAATTGCGATGCTTTTTATTTTATCGCTAATTACATATGCTTGGGCATTCCGACACCCATTAAAATGGGATATGATTGATTATTTTTTGCCAAATAGATATTTTCTTTCCGAGTGTTTGCATAATTTCAGTTTGCCTTTATGGAATCCATTTCAATCTATGGGGATTCCCTCTCACTCCGACCCACAAGCAGGAATGTGGTATCCAGTAGCATGGATTTTTTCAATATTTGGTTATTATGGATTTTATCATCTATCCGCAGAATTTATTTTTCATATTTTCATCGGGTCAGTGGGTATATTTTATCTATCAAAGTTTCTATTTAACGAACACAGGGTTGCTTTTTTTACAGGATTAGCATATCTTTCGTGTGGTTTTTTTATAAGTAATGCTCAACATCTATCATGGATTGTATCAGGAGCTTGGGTGCCATTTGTATTTTTATTTTATTTGAAATTTCTAAAAAGTCAAAAAATAATGGATGCACTTTGTGTCTCATTTTTTCTGTTTTTGCTTTTTACTGGTGGATATACAGCATTTATTATCGTTGTCTTTTATTTGCTAGGGTTAATGGAATTATATAAACTAATCGCATTGATAATAATAAAAGATACAAAAAAAACATACCAATTTATCGGCATAAACATGCTTATGATTGTCATCTTTTGTTTATTCAGTGCAGTTTCTCTGATTTCAATTCTCGAAGCTCTACCTTTAATAAATAGAGGTGATGGATTAAGTCTTCAAAAAGCACTTGAAAATCCATTCTCTTTTCCATCCTTCACATCCTTTGTCCTACCTTATGCAAGCGTTAAATCATTTGATTTTTTCAAAACCGACCAATCAATGGCAAATGCCTATTTTGGAATTATACCACTATTTTTTGTTATTTATGGTTTGTTTCTGAAACCTCCAAAATGGATAATAGGATTGCTAATGTTTTCTTTTTTGATGCTTGCTCTAGCAGTTGGCGATGCATTGCCATTTCGAGAATGGACTTATAATTATATCCCATTAATGAATCTTTTTCGATTTCCTTCCTTGTTTCGATTGTTTGCTATTATAAGTTTATTAATAATATCAGCTTGGTCATTTAAAACTTTTTTATCACATAAATTAAACCCAAAAAAATCCTTTTGGATAATTTTAATTCTTTTTATTGTGGGATTTTTATCCGTAATTTTCATTTCAAGATGGAATAATTTTATAGGTTTAAAACTATTTATTCTAAATAATCCATTCAGATTTTCAAACGAAAGCACTTTTGTTCAACATTTGGTTTTTCAAAGCATTACCCAATTAATAGTAGTAATTGCTTTTGGGATTATTGTATTTTGTAAAAAAATCAAACATAAAGTGATTCTAATTTTCTTGATTATTACATTTGATATGCTATCGGCTACCTGGCTAAACACCCCATATTCAGTCGTTTCGGATAACTTTAAAACAAGTGAAGTGGAAAATAAACTAAACACTTTTAAGCATGTTTATCCAATTCCACAGAAAATAACCATTTATAACGATGAAAAAGAAAATTATTACGGTCCACTTTGGCAAAATCTTTCTACCTATTCAAAAAATATTCCCGATGATAGTTACAATCCTTTCACTCTAAAAACACATACGGCTTTACTTCAATCTTTGAACAGAAACGAAATTGAATTATATATTCCCCAATTTATGTTTTTCCCAAAAACTTTTTTGCCAATTTCCGAAAACTCTGTAATTTATGGAACTGACACAGCGTATATCGATTTTGCTAAGATAAAATCAAATAAACATCAAGATACCCTGAGTAATATTAAAATAGCAAGCTTTAAGCCTGGAAAATTAGAATTTGAAACCAGTACTAATAGTGAACAAATTTTAGTTATCGCACAAAATTATTATCCTAATTGGAATGCTAAGACCGAAGATGGCTCAAAATTGAAATTATTAACGATAAACTATAACATGATTGGAATTATAATCCCGAAAGGAAATCATAAAATCACCTTAGAATATCACCCAGTGAAGGTTATTTTTATGCTTTGGGTCTCAATTTGTTCACTGTTGATTTTTGCGATATACATTTTAACTAAAAACATCCAAAATAAAAATGTTAGAAATTGATTATCAGTAACATAATCTACCAAAACTTTTCAACTTCATATTTTTATCCTATACTTTAATACTCATTAATGATTTCATGGCAAGAATATTTGAACGATAATCGCTTTCGTGTAAACACGAAGAAATCAAACTCTAGCTTTTTGCCAAAAACCATTTTTTGCAATAAATCGTTCAAAATTGCTAATTTTGCAATCTAAATTTAGAATTTAAAGATAATTAATCAATTTTATGCCAGATAACACTCTTCAGCAACGCCAAACCTTCGGTATTATCAGTCACCCCGACGCCGGAAAAACGACTCTTACAGAAAAACTTTTGCTTTTTGGTGGAGCTATTCAAACCGCTGGGGCGGTAAAAAGTAATAAAATCACCAAAACCGCTACTTCCGACTTTATGGAAATAGAAAAACAGAGGGGAATTTCAGTAGCGACCTCAGTGATGGGTTTTGAATACAAAGGTTTCAAAATAAATATATTAGATACCCCTGGACACAAAGATTTTGCAGAAGACACCTATCGCACTCTAACGGCGGTGGACAGCGTTATCTTGGTGATTGATTCAGCAAAAGGGATTGAGGATCAAACTCGAAAATTAATGGAGGTCTGCCGCATGCGAAGTACACCTGTCATTATTTTTATTAACAAACTCGACCGTGAAGGAAAAGATCCTTTTGAACTTTTGGATGAGATTGAAAAAGAGTTTAAAATTCACACTCGTCCCCTCACTTGGCCTATTGGCATGGGAAATTCTTTTAAAGGAGTGTATAATATTTATGATAAAAACTTGAAACTTTTCGCCATCAATAAAACTGAAATATCGACTAATAGTGCTCAAATTGAAGATATTTTAGATCATAAATTAGAAGAAATTATTGGAAAACCATCCGCAACTTCCTTACGTGATGATATTAATTTTATTGAAGAACTTTACGAACCTTTTGATAAATCGTTATATTTAGACGGACTTTTAGCACCTGTCTTTTTTGGCAGTGCCATTAATAATTTTGGGGTACAAGAGTTGCTAGACACTTTTATCCGAATTGCACCATTTCCTCAACCTAGAAATACGGATGTGCGGAAAGTCAATCCGGAAGAGCCAGAGTTTACTGGATTTATTTTTAAAATTCACGCCAATCTCGACCCAAATCATCGCGACAGAATAGCTTTTTGTCGTATTGTTTCTGGTAAATTTGAACGAAATAAATATTATTATCACACCCGTTTGGATAAAAAAGTTCGCTTTTCAAATCCAACAAGTTTTATGGCAAATGAAAAAACAATTATAGACAGTTCTTTGCCAGGCGATGTTGTGGGTTTATACGACACTGGGATTTTTAAAATTGGAGATACGCTAACCGAGGGCGAAAAAATGAATTTTCAAGGAATTCCAAGCTTCTCCCCCGAACTTTTTAAAGAATTAATCAACAAAGATCCTTTTAAAACCAAGCAATTAGAAAAAGGAATTCGCCAATTGACAGACGAAGGAGTGGCTCAGCTTTTTATTCAGCAACCCGGAAATATTAAAATTGTGGGAACCGTTGGCGACCTTCAGTTTGAAGTAATTCAATTCCGACTTTTACACGAATATAGTGCTGCGTGTATTTTTCAGCATCTCAATTATTATAAAGCATGCTGGATAACCAGCAAAGACCCAAAAGAACTCGATCGTTTTATAAATATGAAAAGTCGCCTTATCGCCTATGACAAAGAAAATTTGCCCGTTTATTTGGCAGAAAGTGCTTGGATGCTAAAAACAACGCAAGAAAATTTTCCAAAAATTGAATTCCACTTTACTTCCGAATTTAAAACGGATCAAAAATCAATTAGCGAAGCTTCATATTGGTAAAAAACTGTTTATGAGCAAGATACAATATACAAAACAACGATGGAAGGGTGGAAATTTAATTTATCCTTTACCCGCCTTAATGGTCAGTTGTGGCAATGAACTGGAGGGATACAATATTATTACCGTATCGTGGGGTGGCACGGTTTGCACCAATCCGCCCATGTGTTCCATTTCCATTCGTCCGGAACGTTACTCATATGATATCATTAAAAAATCAGGCGAATTTGTGGTAAACCTCAGCACCGCCAAATTGGCAAAAGCCACCGATTGGTGCGGAGTGAAATCGGGCAGAGAAGTAAATAAATTTGAAGCCATGAATTTAACTCCCATGAAAGCTTCCGAAATTGAGGCTCCTCTAATTATGGAATCCCCCGTAAATTTAGAATGCAAAGTTAAACAGATCATCCCTTTGGGCAGCCACGATCTGTTTTTGTCTGAAATATTGGCGGTAAATGTCAATACGGATTTAATTGACCCAAAAACAGAAAAATTAATGCTTTATAAAGCCGGATTAATTCACTATTCACATGGATTTTATTACCGTCAAGGTGAAAAAATAGGCCAATTTGGTTTTTCTGTAAAAAAGAAAAAATAATCTTAGCTTTGCATATGAAAAAATGGTTTAAAAAGATAAATGATTTTATTCCTCATCACTTAAAAGTGATTTTTAAAATATATGTATCAGGAATTTTTCTTTTTACCATTTTGCGATTGATTCTGTTTTTTGCAACATTAAACCAATTGCCAAGCATCCAAGAAAATAATGTTTGGATTATGATGCAAGCATTTTTTATGGGTTGGCGTTTTGATACTGTAATTTCGGGATATATATTGATGTTGCCCATCGTTATTCTTTCTGTTGGGGAACTTTTTCGCAAACATCGAAAATACTTTGTGGGTTTGGTAAAGATTTTCATCATTACATTATATATATTAGCCTTTTTAATTTGCTTTGCCGATATTCCATTTTACATCCAATTTGGAAACAGATTCAACATGTCAGCTTTTCAATGGCTCGACTCCCCTGTTTTTGTTATTCAGATGATTGTTAGCGAGTATCGATATTGGTTAGCGGCCGTTCCGTTTATCCTTTTTTCTTTTTTGTGGTTTAAATGGGTGAACTTTTTATTCCGAAATTATTCCAATAAAAATCTCTTTTGGAACATCCACTCCAAACCAAAAGGAATATTAATTTTCAGCATTGCTAGCATTTTATTTATGGGAATTACTTTTTTGGGCATTCGAGGAAGAATGGAGCAAAAATCGCCCATTCGAATCGGCACCGCATTTTTCTCGCCCTATCCTTATGCAAATCAATTGGGATTAAATCCTGTATTTACGTTGATGAGAAGTTGGCTGGACACTCAAAAATCAGAAAATCAAGAAATTCATTATATCTCTGACGAGCAAGCCATTGCGATAATGCAAAAACATTTGGGGGTGGACACATTAATAAATGAATCACCCATAGCAAGAGCACGAAACTCTGGACTAAAACCCCTGAATTACAATGTAGTAATAGTAATTATGGAGAGCATGGGTGCTCAAAACATGGCAAGATTTGGAAACAGTGAAAATTTTACTCCAGTTTTGGATGATTTAGCCACAAAATCCATTTGCTTCGATCAGGCATACACAACGGGGATTCATACCTACAATGGCATATTTTCATCGCTTTTTGCATTTCCTGCCATTCCTCAAAAGCATCCTTTTAATGATTTTCCAATCAATATTTATTCAGGATTGTCGGGCATTTTAAAAGAGAACGGATATCAAACTCTATTTTTCATCCCGCACGACGACCAGTTTGACAACTTAGGAGGATTTTTGACAGCCAATCATTTTGATGATATTACAAGTCAAAAACACTATCCAAAAGAGAAAGTAATCAGCAATTTAGGCGTACCCGATCATATAATGTTTGAGTTTGCAGTAGAAAAGATTTCTCAAAAAAGCTTACATGGAAAGCCGTTCTTGGCAGCCTTTATGACAGCCAGCAATCACGGACCTTATATTTTCCCATCCGACATTGCTTTGCGTCCAAAATCATCGGATGTAAAAAAACAAATGATAGAATATTCAGATTGGGCAATTGGACAATTTTTGACACAAGCTTCAAAACAGACATGGTTTGATAGCACCATTTTTGTATTTGTTGCCGACCATGGATTTAATGCTCCAGGTCCACACGAAATTCCATTGTCGTATCATCACACTCCCTTTTTGATATATGCACCAGCTATTATAGATTCAGTTTTTTCATCTTCGGAAATTGCTTCACAAATGGATATTTTCCCGACTCTAATGGGCATGCTCAAAATACCTTTTGTAAACAATACTTTGGGCGTTGATTTATTAAACGAAAACCGTCAATATGCTATTGTTGCCAATAATAGCTCTTATGGTGTTGTTTCAAAAGAGTGGTTTCTTGTTGTGAGAGAGGATGGAACTACTCTCTTTTATAACATTTTAGAAAACAACTCCCTCCGTTTTTCAAACAAAGAAACACAAAAAATCATGATGGAATTTGCACAGTCAAACTATCAAATCACTCAATATCTGACAAAACACAAGCTTTCTGGGATAAAATAATATTTTTATTCTTATCCGTGAGAATAATATTTTTTTTAAATAAATTAAAAACAAGATGTTTTCGTAGTGACACTAGGTACAAACAAACATCTCACAAAAGAATTCACTAAACTGAATAATAAGGCAACTTTCCTAAATGCGAAATTGTCTTTTGATTAGAACATTAAAAATGGGAATATTATATATTTATAAATTCAATTAATTAATGTACATTTTTAAGAGAATTTTGCAAATTAATATTATGAAAAATAAAACAACAATTCTATTGCTTTTTTTAGGATTTTTCTTAATCAATTCCAATTTATGGGGACAGGGCTTAACTTGTGCAACAGCGGATCCTTTTTGTTCCGATGATCCAACATATCAATTTCCGGCTGGTGTTGGTTCGGGTTCTGCAGGGTCTAACATCGGCTGCCTTTATTCAACTCCAAACCCAGCCTGGTATTTTTTACAAGTCGACCAAGCTGGACGAATAAATATTCACATGTGGACAACTCCCTCCAGAGACTTAGATTTCATCTGTTGGGGTCCCTTTACGGCGAGTTCATTTGATGCTTTGATTGCTTCAGGTGTATGCAGCCAACTTAATACAAGCGGAGGTTCATCCCACGGACCAAATTATGGTGCCAACCCCTCAGATTTAGGAGGATATCCTATTGGAAACATCATAGATTGTAGTTATTCAGCTCAATCAACAGAATATGTTCACATCCCTAACGCAACTAGTGGAAGTTGGTATATATTATTAATAACCAACTATTCCAATAGTCATTGCCAAATTAATTTTGAAAGTCATTCCACTTCAACTGGTTCTACTAACTGTGCTATTGTCAGACCTTTTCAAGGCGATACTGTTTGTGTTGGTGAAACAGCTACCTTAGTAGTAGAAAACCCGCCCTCGGGTGTAACTTTCACTTTTCAAGGTCCCAACGGATTCTATCAATCGTCAACATCCTCTACAGCCTCTATACCCAATGCCCAAGCGGTAAATGCAGGCACATATACACTGATTATCACACCCAGTGGAGGTACTCCTGGACCCGCAACTGAAGCAACAGTTGTTGTTAATCCCCTTCCTAATGTCACTGCTACAGCCACAAATATATGTCCGGGTGATGATGCAACTCTCACTGCTAGTGGAGCTTCTACATATAGTTGGAGCACTGGACAAACAGGGTCTTCTATCACCGTTTCACCAAGCACTACAACAAGCTATACCGTAACAGGAACATCGTCTCAGGGCTGTTCTAATACAACAACAGTAACAGTTACTGTATATGACGCCCCAGCCATTAGCCATATTTCAATTACGGACGACAATTGCTACTCAAGCACTGGAGAAATTTCATTCAGTCATACTGGAGGAACACCTCCTATTAGTATTAGCTGGAATACTTCTCCTGTTTCTCACGACACAATTATTTCAAACCTGCCCGCTGGTTCATATACACTAACGCTGACAGATGCTAACTCCTGCGTCTTCACACAAACATATCAGGTAATTACAATTGCGGGTCCGGTTATATCAAATTCATCCATCATCAACGCCACTTGTAATCAATCCAATGGCGGAGTAAATATTGTAATAAACTCTACTCAAGAATTAACATATGTATGGAGTACAACACCGCCACAAACATCTCAGAACCTCTCAGGGATGCCAGCTGGCCAGTATTCCGTTACAGTAAGCGATGAAAATAATTGTACATCAACGGCAACATACACAATTGGAAACACTTCAGGACCAAATATATCAAACTTTAACCTCACGCATCCAACATGCGGAGATAACAATGGTTCTATTGCGATTACTACAACTGGAGGAACTCAACCCATTACTTACGAATGGAATACTACGCCACCACAAACGACAGCAACCGCCAGCAACTTACCCCCTGGTTCGTACACTGTGGTAGCTACAGATGGCACTGGTTGCACTATTACTGGCACATATTCACTTCAAGATTTAGCATCTCCAGAAATTACCCAGATTACTAAAGTTGATGAAACTTGTAGTGCTTCAAACGGTAGTGCAAGTGTTATTTATAGTGGCGGTTCTGCTCCTGTAAATATTATATGGAACACAGTTCCTCCACAAAACACCCTAAGCGTTCATAATTTACCTGCGGGAACGTATACGGTTACTCTTAGAGATGCGAATAATTGTACAGCCACTCAAACCGTTGATATTGTTGACTTCCCCTCTCCTATCATAGCTGAATTTACATCCGAAAACGAAATGTGTGACGGACAAAATGGATGGATTCAAGCAAATTATACCGAGGGTACTGCACCTATTGAGTTTGAATGGAACACAAATCCTGTTCAAAACACTCAAACTGCTATAAATTTAACAAGTGGTGATTATTCGGTTACAATTACTGATGCTAATGGCTGTTCTACTGTAGGTTTTGAATCAATTATAAATCATCCTACGCCAGAAAACGAATTTACCAATATATATATGGATACCTGCATCGTAGGTATTGGTAAAGTTTCGGCATTTCCTAGCGGTGGTTCAGGCATTTATTCATACACCTGGAACACAGTTCCATCTCAAAACAGCCAATCTGCAACAAGTTTATATCCAGGAGTATATACCGTTACAATTAATGATGGATACTGTACCATTACAGATACAATTGAAATTATTGGAATTCCAGGACCTGATGCTGCTTTTGTCGCAAATCCATCTTTAGTAACTTTAAAAAACCCTAATGTAAATTTCAAAGACTTAACAGACAGTGAGATTGTGGGTTGGGATTGGTTTTTTGGTGATGGCTTTCATTCTAACTCAGAAAACCCAACCCATAACTATCAAAACACTGGCGAATATGAAGTAACTATGATTGTTATCGACGGCAATGGATGCATTGATACTGCTCAAACAACTGTTACCGTAAATATAGATTTTGGAATATGGATACCAAACGCATTTTCTCCTAATGAGGATGGGAAAAACGAACGTTTTGGACCTAGAGCTGTTGGTTTTATCGAAAGAGATTACAGCATGAAAATCTATGACCGCTGGGGTAGACTTGTTTTTGAAACAAATGATTTCTACACACAATGGGACGGTAGGGATAAGTTCACAAAAAAACAAAGAGATGTAATGGCAGCTTATATTTATGAAATTATTATTTTTGACAATCTAAATGAGAGACATCGATATTTTGGAAAAATAAATCTTCTTTATTAATACGGCTATTCTATATTGAAAAAACCTGCATAAATAATTGTTTATTAGACAATTATAACAATTACATATATTTTTAATTTCAGAAGTGATTCAGTCTCTTTAATCTTTTAGTAATAACTAGGGATCAAGAAACTAGGGAATAATTGATAATTATTAAATTTATTCATTTTGTAAAACAAATTCAGTTTTCAAACGTATACCTTATAGCTATCATTAATTTTCATAATTTAGAAATATAAAAACATTATTTTTGAATGAAATTTCGATTTTTAATTCTTCTTGTTCTGGTGAGTTTTCATTTTTTGATATCTGCACAAAAAGTAGCATTGGTACTCAGCGGTGGCGGAGCCAAAGGGACGGCCCATATTGGTGTTATCAAGG
>JAQUHH010000217.1 GCA_028683685.1 Bacteroidales bacterium | reverse complement strand
TAGAATTGTAACCGAAAAATATGTAGAAACACATCTTCGTATCGGCATCGAATCTTTAAAACAATTAATTCATAACGGCAATACTGTTAAACACTTACGTTTTGACGAATAATCTACATGGCAACACATATTGACATTCTCCAACAATTAAAAAACAAAACTTACTCTCCACTCTACTTACTGGATGGAGAAGAAGCGTATTATATCGACTTAATTTCCGATTATATGGAAAAAACCATTTTGGATGAATCAGAAAAAGATTTCAATCTGACCATTCTTTATGGTAAAGATACTGATACAAGCGAAATTTATGCTGCGGTAAAACGGTATCCAATGATGTCAAATTATAATCTGGTAATCCTTAAAGAAGCTCAATCTTTTCAAAAATTTGACGAATTAGAAAATTACTTTAAAGCCCCTGATCCTACTACTATTTTTGTAATGTGCTACAAATACAAAAAAGCCGATAAACGAAAATCTTTTTATAAAACAATTTCGAAAACAGGAATCGTTTTCACCTCTGAAAAAATTAGAGAAGATAAAACTCCCGATTGGATTATAGATTATTGTCACAAGAAAAAATATGAAATCGACTTAAAATCAGCTCAGATTTTAGCTTCTTTTATTGGCAATGACCTCAGTAATATTACCAATGAATTGAAAAAGTTATTTATTATCATTCCTCAAGGAGGTCAAATAACACCCAGTATCATTGAGCAAAACATCGGAATTAGTAAAGATTTTAATGCATTTGAGTTGACCAAAGCATTGAGCGAACAAAAATTCAATAAAGTCTACTCCATTATAAAATATTTTGAAGCCAACCCAAAAGACAATCCTCCTCAAAAAATCATCCCTATGATTTTCCCTTATTTTCAGCGGATGTTACGGTTTCACTATTGCTCCGACAAATCAAAATCAGCAGTGGCAAAAGCCCTTGGAACAAGTCCTTATTTTGTGGATGAATATTTTAAGGCAGCTCGTTTTTTTACCTTAAACAGAACTTTAAATTGCATTTCAATTCTCCGTGAATATGATCTAAAATCCAAAGGATTAGATACTTCTACAAACTTAAAAGGCGGAGATTTAATTAAAGAAATGGTTATAAAAATGATTTCATAAAATCAAGAATCTATTTTTTTTTATACCATAATATTTAAAAATTTAAGGGTTAATCCATTTTTTGTATCTTTACACAAAAAAAGAAACAATTATGTCAAAAATACTTATTATCGACGATGAAATCAGCATTCGCAGAACCTTAAAAGACATTCTGGAATACGAAAAATATGAAGTTCAAGTAGCTGAAGACGGAATTGTTGGATTGGATATATTCAAACAAGATAAATTTGATTTGGTTTTGTGTGATATAAAAATGCCCGGAAAAGATGGCATTGAAGTTTTGGAAGAGATGACGCAATTGGGCGACACGCCTGTTGTTATGATATCTGGTCACGGCACCATTGATACAGCAGTAGATGCCATCAAAAAAGGTGCTTTTGATTATATTTCAAAACCTTTTGACTTAAACCGATTGCTGGTGACCGTTCGCAATGCTCTTGACAAAGCAAATTTAATTACAGAAACTAAAATCTTAAAAAAGAAAGTAAGCCAAAAGTATGAAATGATTGGCACTTCAAAAGCCATCACCGACAATAAAAATATGATTGAAAGAGTAGCCACTACGGATGCTCGCGTTTTGATTACTGGCGGAAACGGGACTGGAAAAGAGTTGGTGGCTCATTGGCTTCATGAAAAAAGCAATCGGTCAAATCAAGCATTTATCGAAGTAAACTGTGCTGCAATCCCATCGGAACTTATTGAAAGTGAATTATTTGGACATGAAAAAGGCTCCTTTACTTCGGCGATTAAGCAGAAAAAAGGAAATTTCGAATTGGCAAACGGCGGAACCCTCTTTTTGGATGAAATTGGCGATATGAGTTTATCTGCTCAAGCGAAGGTACTTAGAGCACTTCAAGAAAATAAAATCAGCCGTGTTGGAGGAGAAAAAGAGATAAATATTGATGTTCGGATTATTGCTGCTACCAACAAAAATCTTATAGAAGAAATTGAAAACAAACGTTTTAGAGAAGATTTATACCACCGCTTGAGTGTCATTCTAATTCATGTTCCTTCACTCAACGAAAGAATTGAAGATATTCCCCTTTTAACAGAACATTTTATAGAAGATATCTGCAATACTCAAGGAAAACCCAAAATGGAAATTACAGAAGATGCAATTTTAGATTTACAAAAAATCAATTGGACAGGGAATATTCGTGAGCTGCGAAATGTGATAGAACGTCTTGTTATTCTTTGTGATAAAAAGATTACCAGTGAAGACATATCAAAATATGCAGCTCCATTTACAAAGAAATAATCGTTAGTTTATTAGCATTCAAATACAATTTAAAAATGTAAAAAACGAACACTAAAGCAATCTTTGATTTGTTTTAATGCATCATAAATGAATTTTTATAAAAAAAAATATGGAAATTATCTGCAAAAATCTCGAAAATAAAAAAATACATTATCCCGAAGGAACTCGCTTGTCTGAAATTGCTGCGGATCTCAATATCCAGTTAAAATATCCAATCATCGGTGCCTTGGTTAACAATAAAGCCAGAGAACTCGATTATCGAATATTTAACCCCAAAATTCTGCAATTTATTGATGTAACGCACATTGTTGGATACCAAATGTATCTACGTTCACTCAGTTTTATTTTATACAAAGCTGTAAAAGACTTATATCCACAAGCCACTTTAAAAATATCTCACTCCATTTCGGGAGGGAAATTTTGCGAAGTGGAAAATACAGGTGGCGTTGTAAATGGAGAACTTAGCCTTAAATTAACAAAACGAATGCAGGAAATTGTGGAAGCAGATATTCCATTCAAACGTTCTGAAATACTAACTAAAGATGCCATAGAAATTTATACTAATAACAATTTACCAGATAAAAAATTATTATTTAGTTTTCGGACACTTCTATACACTTCTGTTTATCAACTAGATGACGCAATTAATTACTATTATGGTTATTTAGTTCCGTCAACTTCTTACATTAATATATTCAATTTATCACCATTTCACAATGGACTCCTTCTGCAAGGTCCCAGCCGATTCAATCCGCAAAAGACATCGGGAATCAATGCACAATCAAAATTATTTCAAATTTTTCAAGAACATAAAAAATGGGTTAATATTTTGGGGGTCTCCTATGTTGGCGACATCAACAATGCCATTATGAACCATCAAATTCCAAATTTTATAAAAATTTCTGAAGCATTGCATGAGAAAAAAATAGGAAGTATTGCCGATCAGATTAACGAACGAAAAGAGGTAAAAGTTGTTTTAGTAAGCGGTCCATCCTCCTCTGGAAAAACCACATTCAGCAAACGTTTATCGGTTCATTTAGAAATTTTCGGACACAAACCAGTTTTACTTTCCGTAGATAATTATTTTGTTGACAGAGAACAAACTCCAAAAGACGAAAATGGGAACTACGATTTTGAATGTTTAGAATCTTTAGATTTAAAACTTTTCAACGAACAACTTCTCCAACTCCTTAATGGAGAAGAAATTAAGGTACCCACTTTTGATTTCACCCAAGGGAAAAAAGAATATTTAGGCAATACCTTAAAACTAAAAAATAATTCCATTTTAATCGTTGAAGGCATTCATTGTTTGAATCCCAAATTAACAGAAAAAATCGATGATTCTTTAAAATACAAAATTTTCGTTTCGGCACTAACTCAAGTTTCTATTGATTCACAAAACCCGATCCCCACTACTGACAACCGACTGATTCGTCGCATGGTTCGCGATTCTCGCTATCGTGGTTACAGTGCTTTGGATACATTACGCCGCTGGCATAGTGTACGAAAAGGGGAAAACAAATGGATTTTCCCATTTCAAGAAAATGCCGATATTATGTTTAACTCAGCCCTATTAGCAGAATTGGGAATTTTGAAACAATATGCCGAACCCATCTTAAGAGAAGTTCCTGAAAGTGAACCAGAATACGCAGAAGCGGTCAGACTAATGAAATTTTTATCGTATTTTAAAATCATTTCCGAAAAAGACATTCCTCCCACTTCTATTCTTCGTGAATTCTTTGGTGGAAGTAGTTTTAGATATTAATATCACTATTGTCCGATACGTTTGATCAATTTTCTTTATTTTCCGTTCAATTCTAAATCCTCTTAAGGCGATGCTGTGAGTCCCGATTCTCGGGAAACTGGTTTGGGTAAAATTTAGAATTGAACAAATATACATAACAACCTTATTATAAAACCAAGCTCCTTTTTCTAATAACGATTGTAAACATCAAATAATCTTAACATTAGATTGATTTATTGATTTTTTATCGAACAACAATATATTTAAACACATAAAAAAATCCCACTTCGTCCTAGCATTCATGCTGTTATGACAAAGTGGGA
>JAQUHH010000216.1 GCA_028683685.1 Bacteroidales bacterium | reverse complement strand
TCGGATGTCATTTTCAATTTGCAGATAAAACAGACCTTTTCTTAAGTTTGAAATATCTATAGTGATGGCAGATTCTGTTGAAATTCCACGATATACAATTTGTCCTTTTGAATCGTAGATGTCGATATCGGCTCCAACTAGATCGCTTCCGCTTAAGATAATTTTATCAATGGCAGGAATGGGGTAAATTTTAAAGTCATTGGTGACAAAAATAGGTCTATTTGAAACGGTATTTGACACAGACATGGTGCGAAATGTATTTGTCATTGTGTAACAAGTATCTTCTTTTACTGCGGCTACAAAATATGTTGTAAAACCTTCTTTACGAGCCGTGTCAATATATATAAATTGAGAATTAGGGACGCTGCCAATTCGCTCATAATCTTGACGATCGTAAGAACGATAAATATCATATCCTAAAGGATAAAAACCGGCGTAAGAACTCCAAGTAATATTCCAAAAATTTTCTTCTGTTAAACTCAATTCAGCAAATATGGTTTTGTGTGAATCGCTGAAGTCACTTGTAAAACCACAGGAATCCGTTATTTTGATTTGATATTCTGCACTTCCATAATGGGCAACTGTATGCGGATCAATCCAAACATTGCCCGATTGCATTTTTTGAGATCGTTGTTTAATCATTTCACCCCATTGATTTCGTTTGAAAATGCTGATTGAATCTAAAACATTAGAAGCTGGAACCGACCATTGAACAATGTTTTTGTCGTGAATTAATTCGTAGCTTGCTACGCATATTTCGGGTTCAATGAGCGCCGCTAAAGGCTCAATATGAACAATTGCCGATGCTGTGCATTCGCCAGATTGGTTGCTCACCGTTACTGTATACGTAATTTCTCCTCCATAACTGACCAATGGATCGGCGATAAATGGATTGTTTAATCCTGTTTGTGGCGACCATTCCCAGTTTAATTGTCCGATGTTTGGATTATTTACAGATGGGCTTAATTGAATGCTTTCTCCACAATGTAAATCAGCACTTGTTGGCAAACTGATGGTTAGGGGAATGACAAAAATGATTAGCGAATCTGTGCCCGAACATCCGTTGGGATTTGTTGCTGTTACAATGTAAATGGTTGTATCTGAAGGCGAAGCAGTTGGATTTTGAATTTCAGGATTGTTTAAACTTGCAGATGGTTGCCACAAAAAAGTGGTTCCTGGTAGCATATCGCTCACCGTAGCATTTAATTGTACACTTTGTCCACAAAAAATGGTGGTATCATTTGATGCCGTAACTATGGTTGATGCTACATAAACCCACATTGAATCGGAAGCCATACAGCCATTTGGATGTGTAACTTGAACTTCATAATGGATGTTTGTCAAGGGAGTACAAATAGGATTAGATGTATCTGCATTTGATAAATAAGTAGAAGGGATCCATTCAAAACTAATATTTTCTTCAGATGACAAATTGGTTTCGGCATGAAGTTCTACTGAACTTCCGCAAATTGGCATAATATCGCCTCCGCAACTTACCAACAAAGGCGAAACTGTTACCGTTACACTATCTATATCGTAACAGCCTTGATTGGTTTCCATAGAAAAGTAATATACGGTCGTATGTGCTGGAAAAGGCTCTAGTACGTCGCCAGAAATCGTTTGTGCATTCTGATTATTCGACCATGTATTTAAAGAAAAAGGATAATCGTAACGGAGTAATGTACCGTTATTTCCAACGGCGATACCACTTCTAAAACTTGAAAAAGAAATACTATTTAGAGTATTGGTGGTGTTTGTTTTCATTTCATACCATGCTTCTCCTCCATCTATTGACTTTAGAATCAATCCATTGTTGCCAGACACATAAATTGTTTGTGCATCAGAAAAATAGATAGAATTAAAGTTTTGAAGGGCAACTGTTTGTAATTCAATCCAGCTTAGTCCTCCATCATTTGTTTTAAAAAGAGAACCTTCATCTCCACAAATAAATCCAGTTTGATTATCTATCATTTTCACATCTCTTAAATGATGGCTTGTAAAACTGCCCAATGCTCCAAAACTACCACCATCATTTGTTGACTTTAGTACTAAACCGTCATTTCCAACGATAAAAATGGTGCCATTTGGAGCAAAAGATATCGCATTTAAGTTTTTTATATAACCACTGTTTGAATAGTTCCAACTATTTCCTCCATCGATTGATTTTAGAATGATTCCCTGATCGCAAACAGCCATCGCAAAATCGGTATCTTTAAATTTTACTCGATTTATATTTTGTGTATTTCCAGTAATGATATATTCCCAAATATAACCTCCATTTTTGCTAACTGCCAAAACACCATTGAAGCCACCAGCAGCATAAACATCGTTTGTATTATGGTCTAATGTTTTGAATAATAACCCATTTCCATTTCCAATTTTGTATGCTTCAATGTATTCTCCATTATTGAATATTTTTAAAATACTATCGCCATAAATTACATTTTGAGTGTTTCCAACGGCTACCACTTGTTCCATTTTTTTGTTTGTTCCAAAATCAATTGTTTTCCATTCAAAATCGCCATACAATTTCAACTCTTCTCCACAAATTACTGTTTTATCAACATTGGCATACACTTTTGAGGACAATACTTCAATAAAAATGGAATCAATTGCTTGACATCCATTTGGGGTCGTTGCGGTAAGCGTATACATTGTACTTTCGGAAGGTGAAATGGATGTGTTTGCTCCATTAATATTTGAAATGCCTTGAGATGGAGTCCATTCAAAATTTTCAAAAAGAGCGATTTTTTTCAAAATAGTTCCACTATTCCCAACTGCAAAAGCTTGATTTTCATTAAACAAATAAATAGAATTCAGGGATTCTGAAGTCATGTCTGGAATAACGTACCATTCGTCTCCCTGATTGGGAGAATAGAGCAATAATCCTTCACTTCCCACAGCATAAATTTCATAATTATTGATTGTATGAAATTTATATATCTGTTTTGACGTATTTGAATTTGTTTTTTGCCAGTTTATTCCACCGTTTGATGTTTTCATAATCAGACCATTAGAGCCACAAAGCAAGCCATTTTCTGAATCGAAAAAGAATATATCTTTTAGATTATTATTTAAACTCAATTGATTATTTTGCCATAAAATACCAGCATTTGTGGTTTTCATAACAATTCCTTGTTCACAAACAGCATATCCAGTATCCTGATTTACAAAATGCAATGCGTTGATTTTGTTTGAATTGGGTAATCCAATTGAGCTCCAGTTATTGCCTGCATTGGTCGTTTTAAAAATATAAGTAGTGGTGGTACCGCTTCCTCCAGCAGCAAATCCCAATTGGGAATCAACGAAAAACATATCACGAATTGCTTGGGAGTGGCCTGTGGGAGCATTTTGCCAGCTCTGACCGCCATTGCTTGTTTTTTGTATTAATCCATTGTTTCCATATACAAAACCGGTATTAGCATTGAGAAAGTATGTGCCGAGTAGGTCGTACGAAACAGTGGTTGAAATATCTATCCAAGAAGCACCAGCATCGGTCGTTTTGTAAACCTTTCCAGAAGCTCCACAAAGGTAGGCCGTGTCTTTTGATGGAATATGAATTCCATTGAATTGAAGCGATGAAAATGAATTGAGTTTTTGCCAGTCAGTATTGGAATAATGCGTAATAAATTCACCACAACTGAGAATTCGGTTTTTGCCCAAAGCTATTTGTGGATTTAATACGACAATTTCAATGCTATCTGTTAATTGACAGGATGGTGTTGTCATTGTTACATAATATCGAATTGATTGTGAGGGTGATACAATTGGATTTCGCACATTCAATTGACTAATGTCCAAATTCGGACTCCATGTCCAACTTATAGAATCTATATAGGAATAATTGGTTGTAGCATATAAGATTACGCTATCTCCGCAGAATATTGTTTTGTCAATACCAGCATTGAGTGTTAGACTACTGCAATCTTGTGCATTTATTTTGCTAAAAAATGCAAAAAAGCTAAATATAAAAACCAAAAAACGTGTGTGATTCATAGGCTTTAAAATTTTCATCAATGTCCAAAAATACATAAAGAATTTGTAAAATAGGTAATAATGTTTGTGTTTTTTTGATGATTTTGAAATCAGTTAATAGAAGGAAAAGTGCTTTTTAGTTTGTTTTTTTGTGAATTAATAAAAAAAGTTTTGATTTTCAGCCATTTACATCCTATAAAGGAAGGGGATAAATGTTTAATAATCAGGTATAAAGCTTGTTTTTAGAAGCCCCGATTATTTGTTTTTTGCCCATTTCAACCATGCATCGTCATTGATAACATTGTGTTTTTCAGCAATTTCAAATATTTCATCTACCGAATTTGCTACTGCAAATGCACTGAAATGTACGTTTCGGATAAATCCTTCTTCATGCATGTGTTTCATTTGTTCGATTAAATGGTGATAAAAACCATTGATGTTGACAATAATGACGGGTTTTTTGTGAAAATCCAATTGCGAATAGGTGAGCATTT
>JAQUHH010000215.1 GCA_028683685.1 Bacteroidales bacterium | reverse complement strand
CGATTTTGCCATTTATTCCAATCCAAACAACGGAGATTTTCAGGTGCAGTTTAACACCGCCGTTCCCGATGGTGCCGTGTTGGAGTTGTATGATTTATTGGGTCGTAAATTAGCGGAATATCCACTTTCGGGGAGTGGAAATATTGCAAATATAAATGGCATCGAAGTCGCTTCGGCAATTTATTACGCCACGGTTGTGGTGCCAAGTAGTTTTAGAAAAAGTGTGAAAATGGTGATAATGAGGTAATTTTTTTCATTTTAAACAAAATACAATAATACAGATAAATAAAACGATAGGAAAAATAACTTAATAAAGACATTATGAAAACAAAAACATTATTAATTGCCTTGGTATTGTTTTTTTCAACAATCACACAAACGAAAGCACAGTACTGGAAAGATGTTTTTTCGCCAGTACAGGTAACGACCATCAAAGTTTATGGCAACATTGTTTGGGTTGGCACTTTGAGTGGTGCATATAAATTTGATTTAAACGGCAATTTCCAGCAGCGAATTGGTGGCGAAATACTGTCGTTAGCCAAAGATAATAATGATAAAATGTGGTTTGGAACCTATAACGATGGTGTTTTTTCTTTTCAAAATAATATAATTAACAGATATGATACAATAAATGGTTTAGTTTCTAATCATATTTGTGCAATGGCTTGCGACTTACAAGGAAATATGTGGTTTGGTTCCATTGACGGATTTGTTTCAAAATTTGATGGGAGTCAGTTTGTCAATTATACGAGTACTCACGAATTGTTTCTAAAACCCATTTCAGATATTATTATAGATAGAGCTGGAGTTGTTTTTATTGGACAATATTTAGAAGATCATCCTACCGCAGATTATTATTCTGGCGTTTCGCGTTACGACGGAACTTGGCATAAAGACACGATGGAAAGAGTTTATTCTTTAGCTACTGACCAGCAAGGTGTTGTTTGGTGTGTTGGCGGATTTAAAATTCGAAAATGGAATGGCGCTTCATGGATTTATATACCATCGTCACCAACCATTCCTCAAAATAAAGAAATTTATGAAGTAGCATGCGATTCGTTGGGTAACATCTGGTTTGCAACAGATCAAAATCATTATTCATTTAATGGAACTTCTTGGCAAACATTTTCGATAAATAATGGAATGCCCAATGATAGAATGTTTGTTATTGCATTTGACTCGCTTAATCAAAGATGGATTGGAGGTTCAAATAATGTAAACGAATTTAATATTGGTTTATATCGTTATCAAAATTCAAATTTACATAGTTTTCCATGGATGCCAGACCATATTCCGACCCTTTACAATGGAATTGTTTCCGATAATTCGGGAAAAATCTGGCTGCCATCACATCATCTTTTAAGCTATATTTATCCCATCATCGACACCGCAATAAATATAGATGGGTCCAATATTATCACGTGCGTAGCAAAAGATAATTCAGGAAAAATATGGGCAGCCTCTACAGATACAATCTACTACCAAAATGGAAATTTGTGGAACTCAATTCCCATAAGCAATAGTTTTATGGGCAATCTCACATCCAATATCACTTTTGACATTTCCAATAATCCCATTATCTCTTTTATGAACTCTATTCAGAAGTACAACAATTCATCTTGGACGGCCGTTGGCGGCGATTTGCCCAGCTATATATCTTCAATGGCAGTAGATGCTACCAACGCAATATGGATTGGAACAACTGCACATGGAGTTTATCAATTTGACGGAACCAACTTGATTCAATTTAGCGGCAGTAACCTGCAAAGCGACACCGTAAATGATGTGTTTATTGATCATCAAGAAGCATTATGGATAGCTACAAATAATGGTATTTCAAAATTTCACAACAATATTTGGACACAATTTTCAACTTCAGATGGATTGGTAAATAATAATGTTACAAAAATTTATCAAGATGCTGGAAATAAGTATTGGTTCGCTACCGATGATGGGATAAGCATGTATGATGGCTCAAATTGGGTTTCGTTTAACAATCCAAAAGGATTTATCCATCACTCAAACATCAATGGCATAGCAGAAGATTCGGAAGGGAATATGTGGTTCTCGAATAACGCAGGAATATGTCGCCTATCGGACGATATCGTTTTTGTTGAAAACAAAATCAAAGAAGATTTAAAAATTGGAGTTTTCCCCAATCCTACTTCCGACAAACTATATCTAACAAATTTAAATGGATCTTGCACCATTCAAATCTATTCTATAAATGGAACGAAAATCAAGACAATAAAAACAAACTCCAATACAGAAAAAATTGATATTCAACACTTAAGCCCAGGAAGCTATATTTTAGAAATAGTATGTTCAGGAAAAAAATCGAGCTTAATATTTATAAAAAAATGACTTTTGCAAAAATAGGAACGGTTCCAAAAAATAAAAAATCTTTGATTTTTGTAATTTTGCGAGAATTCTCGCAAAATCGCTAAGATTTTGTATTTTATTAAATCTGCAAATCAATTAATCAGCCGTTAGGGCTTGGTCACTTGGTTACTTTCTTCGCTCTCACAAAGTCGCTAAAATTTTGTATTTTATTAAATCTGCAAATCAATTAATCAGCCGTTAGGGCTTGGTCACTTGGTTACTTAGTCACTTGGTTACTTGGTTACTTTCTTCGCTCTCACAAAGTCGCTAAGATTTTGTATTTTATTAAATCTGCAAATCAATTAATCAGCCGTTAGGGCTTGGTCACTTAGTTACTTAGTTACTTAGTTACTTAATTACTTTCTTCGCTCTCGCAAAATCGCTAAGATTTTGTATTTTATTAAATCTGCAAATCAATTAATCAGCCGTTAGGGCTTAGTCACTTAGTTACTTAGTTACTTAGTCACTTGGTTACTCAGTTACTCAGTCACTTTCTTCATTTACTCCAATAAAAAACGAAAAATGCACTTTTCCGTAATTTCTCATTTGGTAGAAGTTAGGATGTTTGGAGAAATCTTTTCTGGGACCGTGTTCCATCACAAAAAAACCATCGGGAAGTAGTAATTTTTTTTCAAAAATCAAATCGGGCAAAAAATCAAAATCTTGGTCAAAAGGAGGATCTGCAAAAATCACATTGTATTTTCCAGAATGGCTTTGTAGAAACTTCCACACATCGGCTCTAACCACTTTTATCTGCTCAAAAGAGAGAACTTCGGCTGTTTGGGCAATGAAATTAGCGCATTGCTGATTGGCGTCAACAGATAATACAGAAATGGCTTCGCGGGCAGCAAATTCGTAAGAAATATTACCTGTACCTGCAAACAAATCAAGAACTTCAATACCATCAAAATAAAAGAAATTATTTAAAACATTAAACAGAGATTCTTTGGCATAATCGGTGGTAGGGCGAACCGGCAAATCTGCAGGAGCGACTATTTTTTTCCCTTTTCTAATTCCACTAATTATTCTCACAGCAAAAAAGTTTCAAGTGCATAATTATACGATGTTCCCTCAAGTTCATTATTTCGCTGGTTCGAAAGAAAATGAATACGCTGAAAGTAGCGAGATAAACCCAAAACAATAGCAGATTGTTTTTCAATTTCGCCCAATAAAATCACTTCCGTTTGTTCGGCAAACTGCCCAGACTGTTGCAATGTATTGAGAATGTGATAAATAAAATTTTCAATAGAATTAAATGAAATACGGTTGGCAATCATCAATTTCCCTTCAACAAAAAGCAAAATATCGCATTTATTGTCGGAGAAAAACAAGTATAAATAGGTTTTATTGTCTTGAATTCTAGTTAAAAAGTCATCTTTACAAACTTTAATCATCGACTCTGTTTCGGAGAATAAATGAGCGTTTGGAAACGAAACTTTTAACTCATTGAGGTACGATTTTTCAAGTGCATTAACACACATCATTTCATACGAAAGTTCCGAAAAAGAATAATCAAATTCGTGTTGATCTTTCATATTTATAGCATGTAAAAAATAAGATTTCAGATGATTTTCATCAAAATACATTTTGGGAACCAATGTGAAATAACAATTTGGATAGATAATTTTAGTAGATGCAAAAGCAGATGAATTAAAAGGATATTCGCTTTTTAAAAAGCTCAGCAAATCAGCATTTTTACCATCTGATTTTAAGCATTTTACTTCATCGACAAAGACCAGTTTTTGCTCATTATCCGAACCAATAACAACACAAGCATTCGTTTTTAGACGAATGCTTGCATTTGATTGTATGTTGTTAGAATCAGATTTAAAAATCTGTTTTTTTGAAAAATCACTCATAATTACTCCCAGTTACCATTTGTGGATGGGTCATCAAGCGAACCTAGAATCAAATCTTTATATTTTTCTTGTTTAATAAACTGTTTTTCAATTCCAGTGAATAAAATTTTATTAACAAAGCCTTTCAATTTAGGATCATCTTCTATTCCCTCTAAATATGCGTTTTTAGGAGCAATAACAATAAAAACAGGAACTTTAATATTACCTCTTTCAATAGTATCGGCATCCATATGAAATTTTTCATTGT
>JAQUHH010000008.1:12356-18981 GCA_028683685.1 Bacteroidales bacterium | reverse complement strand
AATTGTTGTAAGTCCTTCCCAAACAACAGTTTATACCGTTACCGTTACTGGAATGAATGCGTGTACTAATACTTCCTCGGTTACGGTTATGGTGAATGAATATCCAATAGCCATTTTTGTTTTGCCCGAAGATACTGTTTGTTTGCAAACGGCTGCTTTTGAATTGGCGGGAGGTTCTGGGCTGCCAACCGGCGGAACAGGAAGTTATTCTGGAACGGGAGTTAGCGGCACTTGGTTTAATCCTGCCATTGGGTTAGGAACCTATCCAATTCGTTATACTTATTCGTTAAATGGATGCGATTCCTCTGTAACGCAACCTATTACAGTGGTTAATTGCGTTGGCATTGATGAAAATTCGCAAGCAAACCAAATTTTGATTCTGCCAAATCCAGCAGAGGAAAGTTTTAGTATTGTTTTCCCAGAATTGATTGGAAATGCAAATATTGTGATCTATGATGTTAGTGGACGAAAAGTGTTTGAAACCGAACAAATAATTAATGAATCAAAAAAGCTGGATATAAATTCTTCTGCTTGGACTTCTGGAGTCTATTTTATTAATGTTCAAAACGGAAATCGAAGCTTTTATCAGAAATTGATGAAAAGATAAATTCTTGCCATCAAATTAACTGAATACTCGATTTAAGTTTAAGAGAGGAATAAGGCAGTGTTTGCTTTGTTCCTCTCTTTTATGAAAAAATGATATAAATATAATTTTGATAATTCACCAACTCCCTTTCCTGACAAATTGTTCTTTAATCTTTTGGTTGTTATGACATTATGTCAGTCTTTCATTTTTTGTTAAAATTTAACTTGCTAATATCCAGAGTTTTATGTTTTTGTTCTTTTTTTAGGATAGCTTTTTGATTATCAATAATAGAACACAAAAAATAATATTATGAATTTTGATAAGTTTACCACCAAGTCTCAAGAAATTATTCAGGAAGCTCAAACTTTAGCTCTGGCCAATCAGCATCAGCAAATTGAGCCTACGCACATAATGTTGGCTATGCTGGCAAAAGATGATAATGTAATTCCATTTTTATTGAAAAAATCGAACATTAATCCAGCAGTTTTCCGACAACTTTTAGAAAAACAGCTGACTTCATTTCCAAAAGTAAGTGGAGGAAGTTCGCAGTATTTATCGAGCCCTTCAAATAAAGTATTGCAGAAAGCTTTGTCGTTGATGACCGAAATGGGGGATGAGTTTGTGTCGGTTGAACATCTGTTGTTGGGGATTTTTGATTCTGGAGACGTCGTTGCCAAAATGTTGAAGGATCAAGGAGTGAATTTTGGAGGTTTAAAAGCGGCTATTACCGAAATGCGAAAAGGAAGCAAGGTAGATTCGCAGTCGGCAGATGAAAATTATAATTCTCTCAATAAATATGCTCGTAATTTGAACGACATGGCTGCCCTTGGAAAACTAGATCCAGTGATTGGCAGAGACGATGAGATTCGAAGATTATTGCAAATTTTAACGCGTCGTACCAAAAATAATCCCATTCTAATTGGCGAACCCGGTGTTGGTAAAACAGCCATAGCAGAAGGTTTAGCCCATCGGATTATCAGTGGTGATGTGCCCGAAAATCTAAAATCCAAACAGTTGTATTCTTTGGATATGGGTTCTTTGATTGCCGGTGCAAAATACAAAGGCGAATTTGAAGAACGTTTGAAAAGCGTGATCAAAGAGGTGATGAATTCGGATGGAGAAGTTATTTTGTTTATTGACGAAATTCACACTTTGGTGGGGGCCGGAGCTTCTGAAGGAGCGATGGATGCTGCAAATATTCTAAAACCAGCTTTGGCTCGTGGCGACTTGAGAGCAATTGGTGCCACTACGTTAAAAGAATATCAAAAATATTTCGAAAATGACAAAGCATTAGAGCGTCGTTTTCAGGTGGTTATGGTTGATGAACCCGACCGTCTAAGTGCGATTTCTATTCTTCGTGGATTGAAAGAGAAATACGAAAATCATCATCAGGTGCGTATTAAAGATGAAGCCATTATTGCTGCCGTTGATTTGTCGCAACGTTATATTTCCGATCGGTTTTTGCCCGATAAAGCCATCGACTTGATTGATGAAGCAGCGGCAAAATTGCGTCTGGAAATTAATTCATTGCCCGAGGAATTGGATGAGATAGAACGTCGAATTCGTCAACTTGAAATTGAACGCGAAGCCATTAAACGTGAAAAAGATGAGCCAAAACTAGAAGCTTTAAATATTGAAATCTCTCAGTTATCAGAAAAAAGAAATGAGCTTCGTGCAAAATGGCAGTCAGAAAGAGATATTATAAATGATATACAAAATAAAAAACGAGATATTGAGCAGTTTAAACTCGAAGCGGAACAGGCAGAACGCAACGGAAATTATGGTCTAGTAGCCGAGTTACGATATGGGAAAATCCGTACTGCAGAAACCGACATCGACACGATGAAACAAAAACTTACGGAAGTTCAGAAGGATAGTGCAATGGTAAACGAAGAGGTGGGAACCGATGAAATTGCGGAAATTGTGGCTCGTTGGACAGGAATCCCGGTTACGAGAATGTTGCAAAGTGAAATCGAAAAACTTTTACATCTCGAAGCAGAATTGCACAAACGGGTGGTGGGACAAGATGAAGCCATCGAAGGCATTGCCAACTCAATTCGCCGAAGTCGTGCCGGATTGCAGGACAGCAAACGTCCCATTGGTTCGTTTATCTTTTTGGGAACGACAGGCGTCGGGAAAACAGAATTGGCAAAAGCTTTGGCCGAATATCTTTTCAATACCGAACATGCTTTGGTCAGAATTGATATGAGCGAATATCAAGAACGTCATTCCGTTTCTCGCTTGATTGGTGCGCCTCCAGGATACGTGGGATACGACGAAGGGGGACAATTAACCGAAAAAGTGCGAAGAAAACCCTATTCGGTTATATTGCTCGATGAAATAGAAAAAGCACATCCTGATGTGTTCAATATTTTATTGCAAGTGCTTGATGATGGACGTTTAACGGATAATAAAGGGAGAATTGCCGATTTTAAAAACACCATTATTATCATGACTTCCAATATGGGAGCTTCCGAAATTCAAGAAAATTTTAAAGATTTAGACGATTATAATAACGAACAAGTTTTATATAGAACCAAAGAAGAGGTAATGGAAATTGTTCGTCGTACTTTACGACCCGAATTTTTGAATCGTATTGACGAAATAATTATGTTTAAACCATTGAGTAGAAGTGAGATTAGGGAAATTGTAAAAATACAGTTTAATCACCTGAATAGTATGCTAAAAGAAAATGATATTGAATTGGAAATGACCGATTATGCAATGGAAAAATTGTCCGAACTTGGTTATCAGCCACAATATGGAGCACGTCCGTTAAAACGAGTTTTCCAAAAAGAAGTTCTCAATGAATTATCCAAAATGATACTTGCTGGCAAAGTCGAAAAAAACAAGATAACGGTCTTGGATGTGATTGATGATTTATTTGTTTTTTATACTCGAAATTAAGTTTTTTTGAAAAGAAAAATAAATCAAATACCCTGATGTCTTAATAATTCGATGGTTTTTTGTATATTTGTCCCCGTTACGAACGAATAGAAGAGAATGAATTTATCTATTGAAAATATTTTATTGGTAGGATCACTGCTTTTAATAATAAGTATTATCGCTGGTAAAGCTTCGTTTCGTTTTGGGGTTCCAATTCTTGTTTTATTCCTTGGCGTTGGAATGTTAGCAGGTTCTGAGGGAATCGGAGGAATTCGTTTTAGTGATTTTCGGATTGCTCAATTTATAGGAATTGTCTCTTTAAATGTTATATTATTTTCGGGAGGATTAGACACCGATTGGAAAGCTGTAAAGCCAATTATGTGGATGGGCTTTTCCCTATCCACCTTAGGGGTGCTGCTAACAGCTGTCACTCTTGGAATGTTTGTCTATTGGCTTACTGATTTTACGATATATGAAGCTTTGCTTTTGGGATCTATTGTTTCGTCTACGGATGCCGCCGCCGTCTTTTCAATTTTAAGGTCGAAAAAACTGGCCCTGAAAAGTAATTTACGACCTACTTTAGAGTTTGAAAGCGGAAGCAACGACCCAATGGCGTATGTATTGACGATTTCCTTCTTAAGTTTGATTGTTTATCCTGATATGAGCTTTTGGACTGTTATTCCTCTTTTTCTAAAGCAAATGTTTTTGGGAGCAGTGCTGGGTCTGTTTTTTGGATGGTTGAGCAAAACTGTCATTAATAAAATTTCGCTCGACTATGAAGGATTATATCCAGTTTTGGTGATGGCATTAATGTTTGTAATATTTTCGGCAACCGATTATGTGGGTGGAAACGGATTTTTGGCTGTTTATATTTCTGGTGTTTATGTTGGAAATCATGAATTATTACATAAAAAAGCCATTCTGAAATCTTTTGATGGGATGGCTTGGTTAATGCAGATTGTTTTGTTTTTAACTCTTGGTTTATTGGTTGTTCCTTCGCAAATTGTTGAAGTGAGCGGAATTGGAATGTTAATAGCACTGTTTTTAATGCTTGTAGCGCGACCTGTTAGCGTTTTTATAAGCTTAATTCCATTTAAAATGAAATTAAGAAGAAGACTCTATATTTCGTGGGTCGGACTCAGAGGCGCAGTTCCTATTGTTTTTGCCACCTATCCTTTGCTTGCTGGCATCGCAAAAGCAGATATGATTTTTAATATTGTATTTTTCATTTCACTTACTTCTGTGCTAATTCAAGGTTCAACGATCTCTTTGTTTGCAAAATGGTTCCGCGTTGCCTTGCCATATAAAGTGAAAAAACGCTCGGCAGTAGATTTGTTTATGACAGAATATGCAGCAAATCAAATGATTGAAATTGATGTGCCTGCCAGTTCTTTTCCAGTAGGTAGGAAGATTGTGGATTTGGATTTTCCGAAAAATTCCAGCATTGCTTTAATTAATCGGAATAAAGCATTTTTCTCTCCCCAGGGATCTACGATAATTCAAGAAGATGATCGATTAATTATCTTGTTTGAAAATCAAAAATCTTTATCTGAAGTCTACGATAGTTTAAAAATTCAGCCAGATGATTGAAATAATTGAAGAAAATTATTTACTGACTGCAAGAAAATTCCGTGTTTGGTAATTCGAAAAGCGCATCGCAATAAATAAGTTAAATTCTATAAGCATATTGAGCGGGTTTCGGTCAGTGAGCGTAGTCAAAGAGTTTCGGTCAGTGAGCGTAGTCGAACTGCCGTCAGGCACTCCCGAAAAATAAAAAATCTATGATTTTTGTATTTTTTCGAGGTTTTTTTTAAAAAACTGCTACAAAATCGAAGATTTTTGCAATTCGGAACCCTTCCTCTATTTATTTTCCCGATATTTTAACAAGTTTAAAATGTGAAATAGTATTGTTTTCAATAATAGAGAGAATATATAGACCATTGGAATTATTTTCCATTGAAATGTATTCGTTTTCAGAATATGTTTCTCCAAATTTGATGATTTTTCCTTCTGCCGAAAATAGAAAATATTGATATTTTTTCTGTTCGAGATTTAGGATGGAAAACCCTTTGGTAAATGGATTAATAGTGGGTCTAATTTCTTGAAAATCAAAGTCCTGAACTTGAGAAGAAAGAATGTTTATTTGCTTTTGGATGTGAATGGAATCGCAGTTGTTTTGCAATAATAAATTTACGATATAAACTCCTGTATCTGCATATTGATGACAGGGATTTGCTTCTGTAGAGCTATTTCCATCTCCAAAATCCCAAAAATAGTGAAAAACTCCATTTCCATTAAAACTAAATGTACATAGCTGATGGGTGCAATTTGCTTCCATATCGCCTTGCATAATTTCATAAGGAATAAGAAACAAAGTGTCGCTTTTGAGAGTGCAATGCAGATATTGTTGTTGGGCATAATAACTTCCGGGTGAATTTGCTACGTAATTTTGCGAAATACTGGAATCTTGCCAAAGTGCCTCTTCTCCTGAAACGGCTTGAATGTTAATTTCCTCAATGTCAGAACATAACATCATTGTTCCAGAGGGATTAATCTGAGGATTAATATCGAGAATTTCAACGTTTAAAGCTTCATTCAGGCTATAGCAATATCTTCCAATTTTCCAATTGTAAAAATAGTAGTAAACCGATTGTGAATTGTCGGCTGAACTGCTGTCAATGCTGATAATTTCATTTATCTGGTAAGGATAATTTACCGAATCAGTATTGGCAAAAAGATTAGCAAAAGTGGGTCCACTAAGCCGATATCGTTTGTTTTTAGGAATATTGAAATTAAGTTGAACTTGATTTATCCCGATAGTGAAAGTGTGATTTTTTGAATTTATAAAATTCCCAGCAGAGTCTTGCAATTCAATCGTTTTGTTGCCATTCGAATTGCTATATATTTGAACGGATTCTAAAACAATGTCTTCAAAACTTTGAAAAACTAAGTAGTGTTTTTTGTTGGTATAAATAAAGCCACCATTGCCACTTTGATTGGTTTTACCCACCGAATTTCCGGAAAAAAGATTTTTAGTTTTTGGATAGAATTGTGTGTTTTGGTTTATGTTGTTTACAATCAGCGTGTTGCCGCTGTCTATGGTGTTTTGAAATTCATCTAACCAATAAATGGTTTGCGAAGCATGGGCACTCA
>JAQUHH010000008.1:0-12256 GCA_028683685.1 Bacteroidales bacterium | reverse complement strand
AGATTTTTAGTTTTTGGATAGAATTGTGTGTTTTGGTTTATGTTGTTTACAATCAGCGTGTTGCCGCTGTCTATGGTGTTTTGAAATTCATCTAACCAATAAATGGTTTGCGAAGCATGGGCACTCAGAGTGAGCATCCCCGCTTGGCAGAGCAGAGTGTCGGAAAATATTGGAGAACTTGGAGTGTGCGAAATAATCAAATCGTTTTTAATAATCGAATCACTTCCCAATTGATTTTCCACTTTGAGTTTGACGCTAAAGTTGCCACTTTGCGAGTAGGCATGAGTTGGATTTTGTTCGATGGAAAAAGTGCCGTCCCCAAAATCCCAAAAGTGGCTTTCGGGAAGATGTTGGCTTTCATCAATAAACAGAATAGCATCATTGCAAGCAAAATTTGTAGAGATGCTAAAATCAGCGATGGGGACTTCAATCCCAGATTGGCAGTGCCAAATGACGTGTCGCCGCAATGGACGCCTGTTTTTTCCAGTGATAGTTAGGATGGCACTTTCGCCATAAGCTGGGTTAAAATGTAAGCTAAGAGTATCATTTATGATGCTTCCACCGCTAATCCATTCTTGGTTTTTGGTAAGGGAAGCGTAGCAGTCGATGCAATTTTCTGTTTGAATAAAATAATTTTCACTATTGCAAAAAATAGTATCCTCCATTTGAACTTCAATTTCCTGTGGTTCAGAGTTATAAAAGGTGACAGCGGGGTCTCCAAAAAAGTGCATAACTTGGTTGGAATGTTGATTGAATCCCCAATTCAGAGTTTTGTAAATGAGTGCGTGGATAAGTACATCTCCAGCTTTGTTTGGTGCCAAGGCGTTGTCCAAGTCCGGATTGGCAGGTCCTCCGCTTCCTGTAAAAACAGCAGGAAGTCCAGGGCTGTTCCAAAAACCATCAATGATGCCCATCGAAAAAGCGTCGTTGTAGCCACTGTAGCTATATGAAGAGGGTGCAAAAATACCAAAAGCTCCTCCGGTGGGACTTCGCAACATTTTTTCAGCAAAACATTCAGATTGATAAAATTCGCCACTGTGGCAATTGATACTTAGCACCAAAGGCAAATAGTTGAGGTTGAAAATATATTGAATTTGATCGCTAATCATCTGTGGATGAGCCCATCCAGTAGCATTCGAGTAGCCATGGTCGCGGTGAAAAAAATACATCCTGCCATAATTCATCGCACTTAGCATCTCCGAAGTATTTCCGTTCCATTGAAAAGTAGGACGCAAAAGATCTGCAGGAAGTGCTTCTCCGGCAGAGTATATGCCGTTGTTCCAGTTTTGCGGGTTAACTCCTGCTGGAGTTTCATAAATACGGTCGATATTTAAACCAAAATGGTTGTTCAGATAGTTTCTAATATCTTCCGAAGTTTGCACAAAGCGTCTGTCATCGAAGCCGTCCAAGTTATCGTCCTGGAAGTAGGAACAATGGGCTGCTTTTTCATAAAACTCGGAACTTTGAGGAGGGTTTCTTTCGTAGTGAAGAAGTTTGCGAACTACGCTTTGGGCTTCTGCCGAATTGGAAACGCTAATTCGGCCGTAAGCAATATCGGGGAAGAAGTCGGTAGAATCACCCATGCAGGCGTGAAGTAAGTCGCTGGCAAAAGTCTCAGGAAGGGGGTCAGGAGCAGTTATTTCAAATCCAGGAACTTGATTGTGATCGCCCAAAAAACAAATGTAATCCAGGCTGGAAACCGACTGATAGCGGTTCGAGATGCTGTCCTTTATCTGCAAAGCAGTCCAATTGCTTTTGGATAAAGTGTGAACCGTATAGCCACATTCTCTTTTCCATAATGCAAGGCTATCTGCTGCTGCTTGGTAATTGGGATGCGTAATAATAAGATAAGATGCGAGGTTTGGGCTCTTTAAATTAGAAAATAGATTTATTTGTTCCGAATTGACTACCCATTTTTTTATTTTTGAAATGGTTTGGCTTCGATGATCAATAACTTCATTATTTTTTTGTAGATTTTTGTGGAAATCTATGGTATATTCAATATTGGTATGAATTTGTGCCGTTTTTCGGAACGCATTGTATTGAATGGGATTGATTTGCAAAAGTAAAATTCGATGTCCGCGAAATTCAATAATATGGTGTTTTTGAGCGATTTTGGAAGGAAACCACCGATCGGTTTTGGGATAATCTTGAATTTCTTCGTAGGTCTTTTGGGTTATTCCTTCTGTGTCAATATGTTGAGGGATGGATTTTGAGAGTGAAATCTCTTTTTTTAGGCTGGATTGGTGACTGATACTGCGAATTGAAAAGTCATGATTTTGAGGAATATAAATGGCATGATATAAAACGGGTAAGGACGGAGTGCCTTCTATAAAGCTTTGATGGATGTTTTTTAGATAAATGCTGGTAATATTATTTTCTGTATTGAATATAAAATCAGAAGAATCAAAAGTTGTTTTTTGAGTGAATTGTTGTTTTTTTTCTTGTGAAAAAAGACTTTGAAATGGCTGTAAAAGGAAAATACAAATCAATGCAATTAAAAAAGAGCAATTATTTCTTTTACAGGAAGTTATGGTTGCAAAATGAGCAGGCATAAATTTAGATGTTTAAACAAAAATACTTATTTTTTTGTGAAATTATCGTTTTTGCTCTAAAATTATGGTATGTTTGAATGATGTTTTAATAATTTCTGTAAATTTGGACTTTAGTGATAGTCGATAAAAGATGAACATACTTATATTTGTATTCTTATTTCTTTTAAAATCAGGGAGTTGTTTTGGAGATTTTCAAAATGACCAAAATTTATTTAATGTTTCGTCAAACGAACAAATATTACCATCATTCGCCCCCATTTTATCTGTTCAGGAAAGTGGAACCGAAAAACAATTGGATTTAATCCGTCAAGTAGATCATAGTAGTTTTATAATTAAGGTTTTAAACTTACTCATTTTTATACTTTTCCTAGTTGTACTATTGATTGGAGTATTTGCACTACGATATTATATTCGAGCCAAAAGAGATTTAATTAAAAAGAACGAGCAAATAGGGTTTTATAATAAAAAGTTAGTGGAGAAAAATGCTCAGTTGCAAAAAGAGATAAAGAGACGGATGGACGAGAGTGTTTTTGAGATGAGCCAACGCGAATTAGTTTTGGGTAGCTTAAAAGAGTCTGATCAGAAGTTTAGTGCTGCTTTTTACCACCATCCGGAAATGATTCTGATTTTCGATTTAAATTCCGAAATTGTACTGGATGTAAATGAGTCTTTTTTATATTATTTCAATATAGAAGTGGTAGATATTATTGAAAAAAAGATTTCGGATTTGGCTTTGGGAAGTTCAGGAAACTGTTTGGTCAATGTTAAACAGGAATTAAAACAAAGAGGAATCGTAAAGGATTATCTTGTACAATTGAGTCTTGTTGAAGCGAAACAAGTGAGCTTAAGCATGAGTGCGTCTGTCATTAATTTTGGACAAAGGGAATGCTGTTGTTTGTCTATTAGAGACATTTCTGCTTTGTACCAAGAAAATCTCCAACTGAACAGGTTTTTGACTCGTTATGAAAAAGCAGCACCCAATTCGGGCGAGTTTTTGTGGAGTGTTAATTTGGACATGGAATTTGAATTTGTAAGCGAATCTGTTTTCTTTTTGCTGGGTTATTCTCCGACCGAAATCATTGGAATGTCTTATTTAGATTTTCTTTCTTCTAATTCTCAAAAGATTATCCAAGAACAAATAAAATCAATTCTGAGTCACTTAAATGAGGGAATTGAAACTCAAAAAACAATCTCTGAAGAGTTGGAATATGTTCATAAAGATGGTCGAAAATTATCTTTCCTTTGTTTTGGAAAGGTTGTTTTTGATGAGGGTTATTTGTTGCGTATTGAGGGTGTTTCAAAAAATGTTTCTGAGGTTAATGAGTTAAAATCCGAAGTTTTTGGAAATCAACATTATTATGGATCCATCTTAAATTCTTTAAATGATATTGTTTTTATTTTCGACGAAAAGTTAAATTTGTCATTTATTTCAGATTCTATTCAGCGTTTTATTGGATATGAAGTGGAAGAGGTTATGAAAATGTCAATAAGTGATTATTTGACCGAAAAATCAATTCAAAAACTAAACTCATTGCCTTCCTATATTCAATTTAATTCGGTAAAAGGAGAGCGTGGAATTTTGGATGAGGTGAATTATGAAATGGATTTCATCTCTAAAAATGGGGATTTGAAGACAACTTATGTTCGCACTCGCTTGCTGCTGGATGAGAAATATCGTTTATTAGGCTATGTGTCTATTATGCGTGACATTACGCAGGAGAAAAAATTGCAAAATAAAAACAGAAAAAGTGAAATGTATTTCAAAAAACTGTTTGACGATTCTCCGGTGATGATGTTAATAACAGATGAGTTGAATATGATTCTAGATGTTAATAAAGCTTTTATTGAAACTGTTGAGTTTTCATTGAATGAATTAAAACAGATGCATTTTGATGCTTTATTGAAATTGGATGAATCTTATGTAGGGGAGTCTGTTGAAAAAGATATACGTGCAAAGTTGAAAAAAATAGATGGCGAAATCCTCAATGTATTAATACGTCCAACCGATTTTACGGATCCCGATCATAAACGGATGAATCTTTTTGTGATTCGCGATGTTACGGATCACATTCAAACAGAAAACCTAAGAGCCATTCGCGAAAATCAGTACATTGCAATTGCCGAAACGTCTCCAAATATGTTGATTCGTTTCGATAAAACAATGTCTTGTACTTATGCTAATAAGGCTCTGGAAAAGCAATTAAAAGTAAAAAAAGAAAATATTATCGGGAAAAAACCCAATCTTTTTATCTCCGATCAAGTGGCGGCTCAATCCCTTTATCAAAGTTGCTTAAGTGCATTAATCGATGAAAAGGAAGTAGCCAAGGATATAAAAATGAATTTTGAGGAGAATGTTCGTGTTTATAACCTGAGAGTGATTCCCGAAGTGGATGCGGAAGGATTGGTCAATTCGGTAATATGCGTAATTGCAAATGTTACAGATTATGTCACTGCAATTGAAGATCTAGAAAAAAATATTCAACAGACCGCCTTTTTAAATAAAATTATTGCCGTTTGTAATAAAGCAACGAACAATGAGGATTTGTTGAAAAACTTGCATTTTATTTTTCAGTCCTATCAGATTGATGTAGGTTTTATGAGTGTCCTTTGGGATGAAAATGATGATTTTCAGTGTCCTATATACTCTTCTTTAGTGAAACAAGAGCAAGTTGGTTTTCAGGAGTTTTTGTTGAAACCACATCGGTTTTCCGAAATGAAAAAAAACTTTCTTACAGCATTAAACACAGATGAATTTCCGTTTTCAAGTTACAATATTGTTTTGAATGATAAAAAAAGACGCTTCGACATTCTTCCCTTGCTGTCAAAAAATCAAGTTCTAGGATTTGTGGCCTTTATCGATTTGTCAGATGAGAAATTGAAGTGGTTGATGATGGGGGCTGAGCGCCTCGTTGTTCGAGAAATCGGATCGGCAGTTCATCGTATTTTAGCCGAGCAAAAACATTTTGAGAGCAACGAATCGTATCGTTTGCTGGTAGAAGCTACCGATGATATGGTATGGAAGGTCTGCAAAAATTTAAACATTGTATTTGTCAGCTCTAAATCAAAACAACTGCTCGGATACCTTCCTGATGAATTAATCAATGTTTCTTTTTTATCCCTTATTTATGAGGTTTACCAAGATCATTTTCAGCAATTTGTGGAATTAAACACCAAAAAACCAGAAATGTTCTCTTTTTATGACGTTCCTATGATTCATAAAAAAGGACACATCGTAGCCGTTGAAATGCAAGGATATCCTGTTTTTGACGAAAATCAGCAACTTGTAGCCTATTCAGGTGTGCTTCGCGACATTGCTTTGCCTAAATTAAACGAAGAACTCAGAAGAAGCAAGGAAGTAGCGGAAGGGATTTCAAAAATGAAACAAGAGTTTTTGGATAATATTAGTCACGAAATACGTACTCCCTTAAATGCCATTATTGGAGTTGCCGAAATTTTGAGCAAAAAGAAAATGGAAGAGGAACAACAACAATTTATTGAGGCCATTAAAAAAAATGGGAACACGCTTTTAAGCCTCGTAAACAATGTTTTGGATTTGTCGAAAATTGATTCTGGGAAATTGAAGCTAAATAACAAACGAATAAATATGGATGTCTTTTTGAATGATTTGTTTGTTGCCTTTATGTCGCTTGCCAACTCTAAAGGCTTGAAACTTGATTTTGCAATAGATCACAGTTTGCCTAAATTTATTGAAATTGATGAATTACGATTCAAACAGATTTTTTTAAACTTATTGTCAAATGCGGTGAAATTTGCCGAAAAAGGATACATTCGTCTCGAAATAATTGCGTCTGAAGTGCTTTCCGGCAAATGCAACTTAATTATCAAATTTAAGGATTCAGGACCTGGTATTCCACCAGAAGAAATCGATTTAATTTGGGAAACTTTTATGCAATCCAAAAACAATAATCAGTTCAAACATGGCGGAAGCGGTTTGGGACTTGACATTACTAAAAAGATTGTCGAATTGATGAAAGGAAGCATAACGGTGAAAAGTGAATTGCAAAAAGAGACTTGTTTTACTGTCTCATTGCCCGATGTTAAGATTGCCCAAGCTAAACAAAAAAGCTCAACGTTTGATTTTGAAACCTGCATTTTGTTGGCTTTTTCTGAAAAAGATTCTTTGTTATTATCCAATATTGTATTGCAAAGTCAACTCGCCTCAGATTGTTTGGTGTTTTCTTCGGTTGATGAAATCGGTTTAATTTCCACAAAAGCCCTTATGCTGGTGAATGAGGAACTGTTTTATAACAATAATAACAACCGCTTTTTTCAGAATTTTTCGGGAAAAATAATCGTTTTTGTGTCTCAATTTTCTTCTTATAAAACTTCCTCATTGGGGCATGTTCGTTGCTATTCAAAATCCAGATTTGCAATTTTTGATGCAGTTCGCCGATTGAAAGATATAAAACCAGTGGAGATTTTTTTGCAAAAAGAATTGCCCGTTTACAGTAACTCAATTTCTGAGATTCGTGATTTTGTATATGATGAGTTTTTCGAATCCTACGCCGATCCTTTGTGGAAAAAAGCATACTCTTCCAATGCGATTAATGATTTGGCTGAATTTTCGAATATGTTGCTTGAGTTCGCTGAGAAAAAAAAGATTGTTATTTTAAAAGATTATGCACAAAAAATTGCTTTGGCTACAAAAATGTTCGATATCGAAAAAATCCCTGAATTATTAAAACGATATCCTGATATTAAAAAGGAAGTATTAAAACTATTTTAAATTTCTACTGTATGAATAATTATGTCCCTAAAATTTTATTAGTTGATGATATTCCTCAAAACATCCAGATTTTAGGAAGTTTCTTGTCCGATCTAAAATATCATTTGTCCTATGCAACATCGGCAATGGAGGCCTTGCGTTTGGTCAAATTCAATGATTACGATTTGATTTTACTTGATATAATGATGCCCGATATGGATGGGTTCTCCTTGTGCCAAGAGTTTCAGCAGATGAGCAATGTTAAAGAAGTTCCAATTATTTTTATTTCGGCCCGAACCGATCAGGAAAGTATTTTAAAAGGTTTTCAAATGGGCGGAGTCGATTATATTACCAAACCATTTAATTCGCATGAATTAATTGCCAGAGTAAAAACACATATCGAACTCCGAAATCAAAAATGCATGCTTCAGCAGGTTAATAGTAGCCTCGAAGAAATCGTAAGTAAGAGAACCGAAGAACTGCGAAAAGCCAATACTAAGTTGATGAAACTCGATGATGCAAAAAATGATTTCTTGCAACTTATCAGTCACGAACTAAGAACCCCATTAAATAATATTACCTTGTTGTTGGATGTGTTAAAATTGAAACTGGTAGATGAAAAATACAATAATTATTTCATTCGTATCGAAGATTCCATGCGTCGATTAATTGAGTTTTCCGAATTGGCTTTGCTTATTACTTCCTTGAGCGCTTCGGCAAATAAACAGTTGAATTGGAATAAAATAATGGTCAAAGATTTGATGGATAGTGTGTTGCAGAAAAACGCAAGTTTTATCGCAGAAAAAGATATTAAAGTTTGCAATACTCTTGAAGTTTCAGATTTGTCATTTATGGGCGAATACTTTTTGATAGAAAAGAGTTTTGACATTATTGTCAATAATTCAATAAAATACTCCGAATATGGAGGTTCGGTTTATATTGTTGCTGAGAAAATAGATTCAAATATTGTATTTAGAATCAAAGATGAAGGTTGTGGATTTGATGAATCTGCAATGGAAAGCTTTTTTACTGCTTTTTCGGTTGCACATATCGACCATCATCAGCAAGGTTTTGGTTTGAGCTTGCGTTTGCTAAATATGATTATCGCTGCACATTATGGCAAGGTCGAAATCCTAAATAATCCCGACGGTATTGGGGCTACCGTGAGTGTTTCTTTGAAAGATAAAGGCTAAGTTGATTTCTGTTGAATAAATAAAGTCATTATTTATTTTTCTATTTTGACGTTTTTTAAATATAAAAAACTAAGTTTTTGTTGTTGATACTAAATAATATTTCATTTGTGCATTGAGATAAAAATATGTTTACATTTGTGAAATTTTTTATATAAAAAATTATGGCAGAAAAATTTGCAGTTATCGGTGCGGGACATTTTGGAACGGCAATCGCAGTTACCTTGTCAAAAAAAGGAGCAGAGGTTATGGTTATTGATACCAATCAGGATAAAATTGATGCCATCAATGATGAGGTTTCTTATGCTGTTTGTTTGGATGCTACCGATAAAAAAGCTTTGATGTCGCAAGACATTAAAGATTTTGATGCTGTAGTTGTGGCCATCGGACAAAATTTTGAAGCCCGTTTATTGTGTGCTGCAGTTCTGCTTGATATCGGGGTGAAAAAGATTATTTGTCGCTCGTTGGGGATGAGCCAACGTCTTATTCTCGACAAAATGGGCGTTACCGAAATCCTTTCACCCGAAGATGAAGTCGCTCTTATTGTGGCCGAACGTCTGATGAATCCAAGCGTTATATCATATCTACAGCTGCCTGATGATCATCGCATTGCAGAAGTGCTGGCTCCTCGAAAAATTGCAGGAAGAACGTATGGCGATTTGAATTTAAGAGATCGATACAAATTAAGTATGATTACCATTAAACGTGACTTTCTGGAAATTATCGATAAACAAGAGTGTACAATTCAGCATATTATTGGAGTTCCTGATACAAAAACCATTATACAACCCAACGATAGTTTGGTTATTTTTGGGAAAAATAGAGATATCGAAAGATTCATAGAAATAAACAGTTAAGATGCTAGGATTAAAATTCTTAAAAAGAATCCAAGAAAAAATTTATTTGAAAATTTGGTCTCAGAAACAATCAGTTTTGGCCTTTTTTAAATTTTCGAGCATTGTCGTTTCTCTTTTTACAATTTTAAGTATTGTATTTTATTATGGTTTTGAAAATACCAAAGAGTCGCATCGACTCTTTTTCTCTATTTTGCATTTTAGTTTTTCATTTTATTTTGTAAAATATATTATTTCACTCCTTTATAGTTTTCATTTTTTGGCATACATCCGCAAAACTTGGTTTGAGTTTACAGTCTTGATGTTCTGGATTATCAATGCTTTTTTGTTCCTGTTTTGGGGAATTGATGCTACTCAAATTACAGCTTATTACTTGAAAATGCCACAGCTTGTCGACTATTCTATATTAGCGGTTCAGTTGTTCTTTTTTATCGTAGTGGGAGTGGAGGTTTCTAAAATTGGAGTTTTCTTTTCGAAGTTTAATTTTGGACCTTCGGGAATGCTCTTGTCGGCTTTCTTACTTATGATTTCAATCGGTACTGCACTTTTAATGATGCCAGAAATGACCTTTCATGGGATTTCTTTTATAGATGCTCTATTTACCTCTACCAGTGCTAGTTGTGTGACAGGTCTGACGGTTGTTGATGTAGCGACCGGGTTTACTTTTAAGGGGAAAATTATCATTCTGATTTTAATCCAGTTAGGCGGGATAAATATGTTGTCATTTGCTACTTTCTTCGCATTTATGGCGCACGAAAGCTATGGATTAAAATATAATTCTTTTATGAAAAACATGCTGGATGTTGACAAACTTTCATCCACAAGAAGTTTGTTGAAAAATATTGTTTTCTTTAGTTTTGGACTCGAACTTGTAGGTGCTTTTTTGATTTTTATGTATTGGCAGTTTTCAAATTTCGACTCTTCTATGCAGCATAATATTTTTTATGCTATTTTTCATAGTGTTTCTGCTTTTAATAATGCCGGAATTAGCCTTTGGACCGATGGATTATACGATAACTTTGTGCGACATTCTTTCTTCGTTCAAGCTGTTCTTATGGTTTTAATTTTCTTTGGAGGCTTAGGTTTCTTTGCAATTCAAGATATGTTTGCTTTGTCGAGCTATAGAAGACGGAAAAAACAACCATGGAAAGGATTGCAGTTGAGTACCCGTATTGTGCTTTATACTTCTTTGTTCTTGATTTTAGCAGGAAGTGTAGTTTTCTATTTTTTGGAGTATGATAAGTCAATGAGTAATGAGACTTCTTTTGCAAAAGTTTTTCATTCTGTTTTTCAATCTGTTTCCTCGCGAACCGCCGGTTTTAGTACTGTTAATTTCTCTTTAGTTACGCAACCTACTTTGTTGTTTTTTATAATTTTAATGTTTATTGGTGCTTCGCCAGGCTCTACTGGAGGCGGAATTAAAACAACTACTTTTTATTTGCTCTTCAAATTATCAATAGCAACCATTATCGGGAAAAAACATATTGAATCAGGGCGGAATTCAATCCCATTTTCGCTGATAGATAAGGCAACAACCGTTTTTTTATTTGCGATAACATTAATTTTTGTTTCTACTTTTTTATTAAGCATTACCGAAGAGGGAATCAGTTTTATTGATTTGTTGTTTGAAGAAGTTTCTGCTTTTGCCACGTGTGGATTGTCCACAGGCATCACCTCAAGTTTGTCGCCAGCCGGAAGAATCATTATTATTGTAAGTATGTTTGTGGGTAGAATCGGACCCTTAACATTGGGAATTGCGCTTAGTAGAAAAGTGATGACCAACAAATATCGTTATCCAAATGCCAATATAATGGTAGGCTAAATAAATGTTTATGAAAAAGTTTTTTATCCTGATTTTGTTATTATATGCAACTACACTGCATTCTCAAAATTGGGATATAAATCTTCTAAAACAAATTAATATCGAACGAAATGCCTCTTTTGATATCTCTTTCAAAGTAATAACGGAATCGTCAACGCCTATTTCTATCGGTCTTCCATTGTTGGGATATGGAATTGGATTGATAAAGAAAGATTCCGTTCTTAAAAGTCATTCATTTATGATTGGAGCTGGCGTTATTACGGCTATTGGAGTCACCACAGTGCTTAAATATTCCATTCAACGTGAACGCCCTTTTAATACGTACCCCGAAATCCAAAAGCTAAGTTCGGGAGGCAGCCCCTCTTTCCCCTCAGGGCATACTACAGAAGCATTTGCCTTGGCCACTTCCTTAAGTTTGGCTTGTCCTAAATGGTATGTTGTCGCGCCTGTCTACAGCTGGGCAATAGCAGTTGGTTATTCTCGGATGCATCTGGGCGTTCATTATCCCTCGGATGTCATTGTAGGGGCTTTGATTGGAGCCGGATCTGCTTATTTATCCTTTAAAGTGAAAAAATGGTACGATCGGAAATATCAACACCATGTTTTTTACTAAAATTAAGATATCTCTTTTTTGCAATTGTCGATGCTCCACTGACTGGAAAAAACGATATGTCGAAAAAAAGACTATGAGTACATAGTATCTTGTTTATTAGTCGATTGTGGCTGTGTTGATGGCTTTAGATTGACGTTTTTATTTTTTTGAATGATTAAAAAGAGGTCTGTAATTGTGAAATATTTATAAAGAGGTTTTCGATATATGTTTTTATTTTATAATATAATGAGTCTATTTGTGTTTTTCATTATTACTTTGATTACTTTTGCAAAACATATAAAATGAAGTTGATGAAAGTATTAAAAATAGGAAATTTAGTGATTCCAATTCCCATTATTCAAGGCGGGATGGGGGTAGGAGTTTCAATGTCAGGTTTGGCTTCCGCAGTGGCCAATGAAGGCGGAGTGGGAGTTATTTCTGCAGCTGGTTTAGGATTGATTCATAAAAATTCAGCATTGACTTATCTTCAAGCAAATATTGAAGGCTTGAAAAAAGA
>JAQUHH010000214.1:1998-4521 GCA_028683685.1 Bacteroidales bacterium | reverse complement strand
GTTTAATCAATAAATCGCTATAACTAACTAAATTTCAAATATTTCAAAGAACTATTTTAGATTTTAATGGGACAGTAATGATATATGTTTTAGAATTAAAAATATATATTAAAAAGAAGATTATTATTCTATGCTTCTCTAAATCTTAAATGAGATTAAATACTTAGAATTGATTTTTTTAATAAATTCGCAAAAAAAACAAACATTATGCAATACGATTTAATAGTTTTAGGAAGTGGACCAGGCGGTTATGTTGCTGCCATTAGAGCGTCACAATTAGGAATGAACGTAGCTTGTATTGAGCGTTCGGAGCCCGGTGGGATTTGTCTCAACTGGGGCTGTATACCTACTAAAGCACTGCTTAAAAGTGCACAAGTTTACAACTATTTAAACAAAGCCACTGATTATGGTGTTTCATTTTCGGGTGAAGCCACTGCTGATTTATCGGCAATGGTTGCTCGAAGCCGCGGAGTTGCTGAACAAATGAGTAAAGGCATTCAGTTTTTGTTAAAAAAACACAAGGTAACTCTTATTGCCGGAACTGGAAAAGTAAAACCCGGAAAAAAAGTAGAGGTGCTCGACAACGAGGGAAATACCACTGAATATTCGGCAAATCACATCATTATTGCTACGGGTGCTCGCTCGCGCGAATTGCCCAATTTGCCACAAGATGGAGTGAAAATTATTGGATATCGCAACGCTTTAACTTTAGACAAACAACCCGAATCAATGGTTGTTGTTGGCTCTGGAGCCATTGGTTCCGAATTTGCCTATTTTTACAATTCTATTGGAACAAAAGTTACTTTGGTTGAATTTATGCCCAGCATCGTTCCAAACGAAGATGAAGATGTTGCCAAACAATTAGAACGTTCGTTCAAAAAACAAGGCATGAAAATTTACACCTCGGCATCCGTTGAATCGGTTGACACCAGTGGGGAAAACTGCAAAGTATTGATAAAAACAAAAAAAGGCGATATCACCGTCGAAGCAGACCTTGTTTTATCGGCCGTTGGAATCGTTAGCAATATCGAAAATATGGGCCTTGAAGAAGTTGGCATTACCACCAACAGAGGCAAAATTGAAGTTGACGAATTTTATCGCACCAACATAGAAGGTTATTACGCCATTGGCGATGTGGTAGCTGGTCCTGCATTGGCACACGTTGCCTCTCACGAAGGCTTGATTTGCGTAGAAATTATCGCGGGTCATCATGCCGAACCAATGAACTACAACAACATTCCAGGATGTACTTATACTTCGCCCGAAGTTGCTTCGGTAGGAATGACAGAAAAGCAAGCCATTGAAGCTGGTTACGAAATAAAAATTGGCAAATTCCCATTTACCGCTTCGGGAAAAGCCACTGCCGCTGGCAACAAAGATGGCTTTGTAAAAGTAATTTTTGATGCAAAATATGGCGAATGGTTGGGTTGTCATATGATTGGTGATAATGTAACGGAAATCATTTCGGAAGTAGTGGTAGCCCGAAAACTGGAAACCACTGGACGCGAAATTATTGATGCCGTTCATCCCCACCCAAGCATGTCGGAAGCTTTAATGGAAGCGGTGGCCGCTGCGTATAACGAATGTGTACATTTATAATAATATTCACATCCCTTCCCCATCCCTTAAAACCTCGAAGGTTTTAAAAACCTTCGAGGTTTAGGAAGGAAACGGGAAAGAGGAAAATAAAATTAGCAACCAAAATCGACATTACAATGAAAATTAAAACAATTCTGTTTTTTCTGATTTTTTTCAGTTCAATCACTTCTTTTTCACAAGAATTTAAAGGTGGTTTTTTATTAGGTCCTAATGCCACTCAGGTAACTGGAGATAAATTAGCAGGATATAAGAAACTTGGCTTTAATGCTGGTGTTTTTACCGAATTTGTATTTGATGACCGAAAAAGTATTCGGGCAGAAATGTATTATATCCAAAAAGGATCTCGAAAAAACCCAACAGAATTCGATTATAACAAATATGTAATGTCGCTTCATTACGTTGAAGTCCCTTTTATATTTCAATATCGTTTTTACAAATCTTTCTCAGCTCAAGGCGGACTCTCTTTTGCCTATCTCTTTAAATCTAAGGAAAAAGACCAAAACGGCGAATTAAATGTAAATGGCAGAATGCCATATAGCGATTTTGATTTCTCCGCCAACATCGGTCTATTATATTCCATTAATGACCATTGGAAAGTGGGAGGCAGAATGTCATACTCCTTTATTTACATTCGTGAAAAACCAGATTTTCAAGTAGGTCTGGCATTTCATGATAGACGACAATATAATGATGTTGCACAAATTTCATTTTATTATGCATTTTAAGTCATGAAAATTATTTTAGGTATTACTGGAGCCAGTGGAGCAATTTATGCACAGAGAATTTTAGAAAAATTAGCACAAGATTCTTCTATTGATGTATCAATAGTGATGACCAAAGATGCCAAATCGGTGTGGGAATATGAGCTTCAAAACAGCGATTACCAAAAAGCCAATGCTAAAATTTATGCCATTGATGATTTTT
>JAQUHH010000214.1:0-1898 GCA_028683685.1 Bacteroidales bacterium | reverse complement strand
GCACAAGATTCTTCTATTGATGTATCAATAGTGATGACCAAAGATGCCAAATCGGTGTGGGAATATGAGCTTCAAAACAGCGATTACCAAAAAGCCAATGCTAAAATTTATGCCATTGATGATTTTTTTTCACCGATGGCTTCGGGTTCGTCAAACTTCGACAGTATGATTGTTTGCCCATGTTCTATGGGAACCATAGGAAAAATTGCAAATGGCATTGCCGACAACCTCCTAACCCGAGCCGCCGATGTGATGCTGAAAGAAAGCAAAAAATTAATTTTAGTAGTTCGAGAAACCCCTTATAACCAAATTCATTTAGAAAACATGAGCAAACTCAGTCGTGCAGGTGCTATCATTTTACCCGCTACACCCTCGTTTTACTCACGCCCTAAAAACATTATGGAAGTAATAGATACCGTTGTCGATCGTACCCTCCAAAACACCAATATCTTAAATAAGACTTATAAATGGGGCGAATAAAAAAAGTAATTATTTGTCTTAAAATACATTACATATCTTCAAAATAGTTTTTAAAAAGCATTTTTTATTTATATTTATGGTTTTTTTAAACCACAAAGAACAATTTAAAAGAAATAATTTTGTTTCTTTGCAATAGTAGAAAATCAAAAAAATCAAAAAATGAAGTTTTTTTATTGTCTCATTACTTTTTTAATAGGACTATTATTCAATCTTAATGCACAGATAAACACCAATATAGCAACACAATCAGAGCTAGAGTGCAAGATAGACAAAAGCAAAGTAGAGAACTTAGATTCTACAGATTATTATATGGTGGTTGCCGACGAATTAGACAGTTTATTAAGTTTATGGTACAATGGCAGTTCTGCCAACATGGTCTCTTTTATGGAACCTTCTACTGAATCAATAGACAAAAATATTAATTTAGACTCTTTATACTCTGCTCGTTTAGCGAATATTCCTTCATTATTCCCATTAACTTACAATTCGGATGTACGAAAATTTATAGAATTATATGCAGTACGAAAAAGAAACTTTTCAGGACGAATTTTAGGACTTACAAAAATTTATTTTCCACTTTTTGAAGAAATCTTACTCAAACTTGATATGCCACTCGAGCTTAAAAATTTAGCGATTATCGAATCGGCACTCAATCCCAGTGCTGTTTCAAGAGTAGGTGCTACTGGTTTGTGGCAATTTATGTATCCCACTGGCAAAATGTATGGTTTGGAAGTTAACACTTTTATTGACGAACGTCGCGACCCAATAAAATCAACCTATGCTGCAGCTAATTATTTAAAAGATTTACATAAGATTTATAATGACTGGGAATTAGCTTTAGCAGCATACAACTGCGGTCCGGGGAACGTAAATAAAGCCATCCGCCGTTCGGGAGGAAAGACAAGTTTTTGGGAAATATACAATTATCTACCCAAAGAAACCAGAGGCTATGTGCCTGCATTTATTGCAGCAACGTATACTATGCATTATTACAATGAACATGGAATTGTCGCTATCGAACCCGACTTTCCATATGCTACTGACACAGTCATCGTTCACAAAGAACTCCATTTACAACAAATAGCAACAGTTCTCGGAATTCCACTTGAAACCATTCAGAAATTAAATCCACAATATCGTCGCGACATTATTCCTGCAGTTAATACCGCATTTCCTTTAGTTTTACCCATCGAACAAAGTTTGGCATTCGATGAATTAAGAGACAGCATTCACGCATACAATTACGACACCTATTTGGCATCTTTTAAAGTTGTAAACTATACTCCTCCAGCTTCAAATTTGGCAAATAATGGAACTGGCAATAAAAAATATCACACCGTTCAAAGAGGCGAATCACTAAACATCTTATCGAATAAATATGGAATATCTGTGGCTGAAATTAAATACATGAATCGATT
>JAQUHH010000213.1 GCA_028683685.1 Bacteroidales bacterium | reverse complement strand
TCTTCATCTTGCAACAAAATGGAATTCAAATGATTATGTTTTCTTAAAAAATCTTCATACTGAAATTTAATCACTTCTGTTTGTTCCAAAAGTACTTCCATCGACTCTTCTGTTAGCATTTCATGAGTAAGTTTTTGTAATTGCTCAGAAATTGTTTGAAACTTAACCTTACAAACATTTTCTTGCCTCTTCAATCCTTCAGAATGCACTTTTAAAGACGAATATTGTTCCTCAGAGAGTCGTTTTGCAAAAACATCGTCCAAGCTATCGAAAATGCCAAGTATTGAATCCATCAAGATTTTGGTAATTTTCTTCATCTCTTCTTCCATTTCTTTTAGACTTAAACGAGCATCTTTTTCCCTGCTAATTTCCAATTTCAATTCACTATTAATTGTCTCGAAATTAGATTTGGCACTATCCAAAGTCTTTTTAAAATTGATATTATTCTGCTCAAATTCCCGAACAATCTCTTTTACACTTCGCCCATCCAAGATTGTTTTTCGGTGATTCTGGGACTCTTTTAAACGATTTCCAATTTCTGAAATTTCTTTTTCAATAGAAATTAAATCGTTTTGTTTAAGACCGTCCAATTGCTTTTTCAAAAGGCTTATCACAACAGTATCTTGCTTGATTTGATTAGAGATTTCATTTTTCTTTTTAGAATTTAATTCAAATTCTTTTATCTTCTCCGAAACACTATTGATTGTATCAGACTGATTTACAGACAAAACTAAACCAAAAGACAAAAGCAATTTTTCAACCTTTTGTTTACGCTCATTCCATCCATTTTGCAACAACAAGGTCTCCTTTTCTGCTTCGATGCGAAGATTTTCAATTCTTTTTAACTCAATTTCAAACTTGCTCTTTTCTAATAAATTTTCACTTCGTTTTTGAGAAAGTTCACTTAATTGACTATTTAATATTTTAATTTCCTCATTTAAAGTGTCAGAATTAGCTATTTTCAAATCAATTAATCTTGCATTTTCAATGTATTTCGCTTTAAATTTTGATAGTTTTTCATGCCCATCAACCTTCAAATTTACTACTCCCACCTTTGATATTTCGGTATTAAAATCTGAAATAATCTTTTTCAACAAATCTGTTTGTTTTTCAATCCGCACTTCTAATTCAGACAAATCTTTTTCCTTGGGTAAATCAATATTTATCTGATTTAGAGTAGTTTTCAAAGTATATAAACTTTGTTTTTCAATTTTTAATTGATTTTCAATTTCTGAAACATTAGAAACATACCTATTTTCAACATACGGATGGTGAATTGATCCACATAAAAAACAAGGTTTGCCCACTTCCAATTTATCTCGATCTGATTCGTAATTTTTCACCATCAATTCTAATTTCTGATTGGTTTCCAAAGCATCAAGCAATTTCTCTTGAGTGATGATTTTGCCTTCAATATCAAGCTTTTGTTCATTTAAATGTTTGAATGACTTTGTCCCTTTATTTAACTGAAGTATTTTCTCATTCAAACTATCATTGACTTCGTTATACTTTTCAGAAGACAAACATAAATCATTAATTATCAGCACTTTTTTATTTGCAGAAAGACTTTCTTCTCTCAAATTGGAGAAACTTTTTCCCGCTAAAATCTCTTCTAATTCTTCTCGTTTTTCAAGTAATTCTTTTGAAACCTTCTCCTGTAATTCATTGAAATTTTGTTCAAAACCATTTAATTCCTGAACTTTTATTTCCAATCCGGGCAATTGTTTTTTATACTCTTCAAAAACATTCTGTTTAGCCACATAATCTTGATTAAGTTTATCTAATTCAGGAAGTTGCACCAATAAATTCCCCCTTAATTCAGGCAAAGATTCATAATGACTTGATTTTTCAATCCATTCATTGATGATGTTCAATTGATTTTGGTTTTCAAGCAAACGATTTTCACAATTTGAATACTCTTTTTCCGAATTTTGAATCTTTTCAACAAGTATGCTTTTATTTTCCAAAGCTTTGGTACTCAAACTTATTTGTTGTCGAATATGTTCATCCAGTTCGTTGGCTTTATCAAAATCAGCAGACAATAATTTATATTTTTCATCCAGTAATTTAATCTCATTTTCGATGGATTGAACATCCTTTTCCGAATTTGAATATTTATCATGAAGAAGCGGAATGTTTTTCTCAAATTCTTCAATTCTGGCTTTTATGGATGTGATATTTTCAGAAGTTTTTGTCCACAAGGATAATTTTCCTTGCAAAGGAATTGTTTTTTCGTGCCATTCCAACTTTTCTCGTCCTGCTAAAAATTCAGCATTTAATTTTTGAGCATTTTCAAGTTCAAGCAAAGCATTATTATTTTCCTGCTGCTTTTCCTTTAGTTGTTTAAGCCATCTAATTTCACTTTCTATTTTTTTAATTTTAATATTTTGGGATTTCATTTCATTCGCCAAATCTATTTTTTGTATTTCAATATCTTGGCGTTCATCCGCAGTAAGAACTTTAGCTTTTCCCAATAAAAGCTTTAAATCTTCATATTTTTTCAATTCAATTTTATGCTTTTCGAAAGCACCTCTCGAAAAAATGCTATAATTTTTTTGTTGCGTTATTTTTTCGAGCAACTCTCCCCTTTCTTTCGGCTTAGCTTTCATAAATGCGGCAAATTGACCCTGAGCCAACAAAACAGATTGTGTAAATTTATCCACATCCAAGCCCGTAATCTCCACAATTTTCGTCTTTATATCGGTCTTTTTTTCAGCGATATAAACAGGATTCTCTGGATTTGTGATGTCTGCCAATCTACATTCTGAATTTTGTAAATCACCATCAGCCCTTTTTCTAGCTCTATGCCTTGTCCAGGAAGATCGATATATTTTATCATGAACCGCAAACTCAACTTCTGCATACGCCTCCGAAGTACCGTAACTCATAATATCATCTTCCGAAGAACCACGCGGTATAGATTGATAAATGGCCAAAGAAATAGCATCCAATATTGTACTTTTACCCGCACCCGTTTCGCCCGTTATGGCAAATAAACCACTTTCGGACAAAGGCGGACGAGTGAAATCAATAACATATTCCCCTTTTATAGAATTCAGATTCTTTAAAGAAACTTTTAATATCCTCATGATTAAACTATTTTAAATCAACTTCTAATATCCATGATTTCAACTCATTAAAACTATTTACTAAGTCTTCAATTTCGGATTCTTCTAAATTTTCAGCCTTACATCGCATTTTGAAAATATCCATTTCCGAAAGCTCAGACAATGTTTTTGCTTCATTTTCACTGGAATCATCTTCGCCATCCGTTCTTTTTTTAACTTGAATTGAATATTTTAATATCTCTAAATCTCTTTCCAATGCCAATTCCTTGACAATATCAATCTCACTGCTTGCAGGACAATCGGTAAAAATAATTTCGCCCCAAGCATTAAGATTATGATTGTTGTCAAAATTCTCTATCATTTCTGTCACTTTTTCCAAATTTCCCTTAAATCGCTGTATGGTTCTAAATGCAGGAATTTCAATTTCGGCGACAGATTCCATTTGAAATCCATTAAAATCAACAAGTAAAAGTATTTTACGATCATTAATCTCCGAAAAACTCATTTTTATCGGCGAACCAGAATATCGAACATTCGATTTTCCTCCCAAAACTTGAGGTTTATGAATATGTCCCAAAGCCATATACGAAAATTGTTGATAAAAATCCGACATATCAATTTGCACCAAATTTCCAATATGAATATCATTTTCACCCTCTTGTCGAATCGCATTATCCGATAAAATAGTATTTTGAGCAAACAAATGACCGGTAGCAATGCAAGGAACATCAAGATAATTCTTTATTTTTTCAGCCATAATCAAATAATGCTCCTTCATCCCACTTCGCATCGCTTCGATTCTATCACTGTATTCTTGTCCAGCCACGGCTTTCATAATATCGCGATCGCGCAAATAAGGAACGGCTGCAATTACAGCTTGCAGTGTGCCCGTATCATTTTTGATTTCTATAATTTCATTTTCATAAACGATTTGTCACTCTTCATCCGATACGGCACTACCCACAACATGCACATTCAAAATATTCAACACCTCCTTGGGTGCTTCCAGCATAGCTGGCGAATCATGATTCCCTCCAATAATAACCACATGTTTGCAACAAGTATGAAGCAATCTGGTCAAAAAGGAGTAATACAGTTTCCGAGCTGAATTTGAAGGCATTCCGTTATCAAAAATGTCTCCGGCAACAATCAACAAGTCAATGCGGTTTTTCTGAACAATCTCAATCAGAAAATCCAAAAATATTTTTTGTTCTTCATCCCTCTCCTTACTTATCAAACGTGCTCCCAAATGCCAATCACTCGTATGTAATATTTTAAATCCCATAATTCATTCATCTTTTAATCAATAATCAAAAGTAAAAGATTTTATTGAATTTCTTTGAATTAAAATAATTTCGGCAAAAATTCTTATTAATTGGAATTAATCAACATGAAAAATGTCTATTACACCTATTATAACTCTCTAAATCTATAAATACATTATACTTTTTGAATATTTAAAA
>JAQUHH010000212.1 GCA_028683685.1 Bacteroidales bacterium | reverse complement strand
TGGTGGTCGCCAGATCCAAGAATGATTCTTTTACCCGATGAATTTAAATGTTCAAAAAGCCTAAAAAGACTTATAAATTCAGGAAAATTTACAGTAAAACTAGATTCTCGTTATAGTCGTGTAATTGACCAATGTGCATCCATTAGAAGAATCAACGAAAAAGGCACATGGATTAATACAGAAATGAAAATAGCCTACAAAGAACTTTATAAACTTGGATTTGCACACTCTGTTGAAGTATTGCACAACAATCACCTCGCAGGTGGACTGTATGGAATTTCAATAGGAGGTGTTTTTTTTGGAGAATCCATGTTTCATACCGAAACGGATGCTTCAAAAGTAGCTTTATTCTATCTATGTAAATGGATGAATCTGAATAATTTCAAACTAATCGATTGTCAAATGCATACCCCACATCTGGAAAGTTTGGGTGCCAAAGAAATATCACGAAAAGAGTATTTGAATTTACTCAGAGTTTCAATTAATTCGAGAGAAACATTAATTGGTAAATGGTCATTCTGAAAAATAACTTTTTAAGATCTAAAGGATCTATTTTAGAATTAAAAAACCCTCAAAATAATAGTTTAGTATCACTGTTGTCAATGAAAATTTAGCAAATCAATGTAATATGAAGATTATTAGACATTTACAATCATTATGAAAAAAGAGCTTGTTTTTTGCATTGATATTCATTTGTGATTTTCAATACTTTTACCCTTAATCCCTAAAGGGATAATATTGAAAATCAATTGATTAAATTACGGTTTTCAATATTTTCTTCTTTGCGTGGATAGGGGGTGAAAAAATATTGAAAATTTATCGGACAATAGTGAATTTAGAACTCGAAAATCGTCGAAAATAATAGTTTAATATTTGTTTTTGAAAAAATATTTCAAGACCGTATAATAAATTTATTTTTTGCTGAAAATAGATTTTCTCAAAAAAACAGTGAAAATCCGTATCAAACTGGGTCGGATTTTTTTATTAAGGATATTTATAGAAAAAAGTTATCAACAAAAACACACTTCCAAATTCCACGTTATCAGCATTTTACAAAAAACATTGTAGATTATTGTAACTTTTCTTGATAAAAAGAGTAGAAAAAGTTATCAACAAGTGGTAAAAAGTGGTAAAAAGTGGATATTTTTGTATAGAAAATTGCCGGAAATGTAAAAAAGGGGAAATCAAATGAGTAATTTAATGGGCGAGTACGAATGCAAAATTGACGCGAAAGGACGCGTGATGATGCCGGTTGGACTGAAGAAGCAAATACCAGCAGAAGCACGTAATACTTTTGTCGTAAATCGCGGATTCGAACAGTGCTTGGTAATTTATCCCAAGAATGAATGGGATACAATTAGCGAGGATCTCAATAAATTAAACTTGTTCAGTAAAAAGAACAGAGATTTCTTTAGGTATTTTATGCGGGGTGCCACACAGCTCGAACTTGACTCGAATGGGAGGTTTCTACTTCCCAAAAACTTGTTGACGTACGCTGGAATTGCACAAGAGCTTGTTCTCTTTGCTTTTTCAAATCGTATTGAAGTATGGAACAAAGCCACGTATGAAACGCTCCTAACAGACGAACCTCAAGATTTTGCAAATCTGGCAGAAGAAGTAATGGTTCAAAAAAATGATGGAGCAAAACAATCTGACATATCATAATCCGGTATTATTAAAGGCATCGGTAGAAGGACTCAACATAAAGCCCAATGGGATTTATGTCGATGTTACTTTTGGCGGTGGTGGGCATTCTCGAGAAATAATCAAACAATTAAGTTCCGGCAAACTTATTGGATTCGATCAAGATCCCGATGCCCTAGAAAACGTCATTGATGACGAGCGTTTTCTCCTGATTCAGCACAACTTTAAGTTTTTAGCAAACTTCCTAAACTTCAACAATATCAACGAAGTAGATGGCATATTGGCAGACTTGGGTGTTTCATCGCATCAATTTGATGTTCCCGAAAGAGGTTTTTCCATTCGATTTAAAGGTCCTCTTGATTTACGAATGGACGTACGGAAACCAAAAACAGCAGCAGACGTTGTAAATACGTATGATGAAGAGCAACTTGCCAATGTTTTATATCAATATGGAGAGCTGAAAGAATCGAGAAGATTGGCACGTACAATTTGCAACTATCGGACGTCAAAGCCCATTGAAACAATAGAAGAGCTTCTACAACTTCTGAACAAACAGGCTCCAAGAGGCAAGGAAAACAGTTTTTTTGCTCGCATTTTTCAAGCTCTCAGAATTGAAGTAAACGAAGAGATAGATGCACTAAAATCAATGCTTATACAAGCAGAAAAACTACTAAAGCCCGGTGGAAGGCTGGTTGTTATTTCCTACCACTCCATCGAAGATAGACTCGTGAAAAACTTCTTTAAAACAGGCAATTTTAAAGGCATATTACACAAAGACATCTTTGGCAATCAACTGACTCCTTTTGTTAACATCACCCGTAAACCAGTCATTCCATCGGATGAAGAAATTAGTGTAAACAACAGAGCGAGAAGTGCGAAAATGAGAATCGCTGAAAAGAAAGAGAAAAATGAAAAATAAATACAGATCCACAGAAGATGTTTTTAACGATGCTTCGGAAGAGCAATCGAAAAAAACATCGCAAAGAGAAAAAAAGAGACCTCAAATGACAACTCATTCCGAGAATGTATTTAAACGCATTGGAAGAGGTTTGGGGAATGTTTTGGGAGGATCAATCCTTAGCAAAAGAGAATTTCTGCTTTGGATGCCTTTTATTTTCCTGCTTTTTAGCTTTGCCATCATCTATATTTTCAATAATTATTATGCTGAAAAGAACATGATAAAACTGGAACGAACAAAAAGAGAATTAACTGAATTTAGACATGAATATATTTCTACTAAATCTGATATGATGGATAGCTTAAGAGAATCGACTATTTCGAGCAGGCTTAGTTCTATTGGAATTTTAGACAATAATAAACCCCCTATTAAATTAGTATATCAACCAGACTCTGTAAAAAATGTTAGAAGGTAAAAATCAATTAGCGGTTCGCTCTTTTGTGGTATACTTTGGTATATTGTGCTTTGCTATAGCCATTATTGCACGCATTTTATACATCCAAATTAGCATTGGCGAAGAGTACAGAGCGATTGATCAAGATAGGAACATTAGGATTCGCAATATTGAGGCTGCCCGGGGAAATATTTATTCGGAAGATGGAAGCATTTTGGCTACTTCGGTACCCGTTTTTGACTTATTTTGGGATGCCACGGTTTGTTCTGATGAAGTTTTTGATAAAGACTTGGATTCACTAGCAATTTCATTAGCTCACCTTTTTAAAGATAAAAGCACTTCTGAATATAAAAAACAACTGAGCACCGCACGCCAAAAAGGCAACAGATATATGCTCATTAAGAGGTCGAATGTGAGAAACGAAAAAAAACAAGTTTCATATTCCGATTTAAAAAAGATTAAAGAATTTCCTATTTTCCGTTTGGGACGCAACAGAGGAGGCTTTATTACGGAACAAAAAAATGTTCGCAAAATGCCCTATCGTCTTTTGGCCTATCGAACCATTGGGTACGAGCAAAAAATTTGGAAAAACGATGGAAAAGACACCGGTATTTTTGTTGGTTTGGAAGGAGCTTATGCCGATTATCTGAAAGGAATAGACGGCAGAAGAGTAGAACAAAAGTTACGAGGCGGATTATGGATGCCAGTTACCGAAGAAGACCAAATTGAGCCACAAAATGGAAATGATATTTATACCACCATCAATATTTCGATTCAAGATGTAGCCGAACATGCCCTACTCCGCCAACTAGACTCCACCGAAGCCGATCATGGTTGTGCCATTCTTATGGAAGTAGAAACCGGCTACATTAAAGCCATTGCCAATCTAAAACGTCGTAAAGATGGCTCTTATGGCGAAGATATGAATTTTGCCATTTGGGAAAGCTCCGAACCTGGATCCACTTTCAAACTTGCATCGCTTGTTGCCTTGCTCGAAGATGGGAAAGTAGATACCAGCGAAATAGTACCTACCGGCAAAAAAAGATTTGGAAAATATGAAATGAAAGATTCTTACGAGCCAGGATATGGCGACGTTAGCTTAGCAAGAGCTTTCGAAGTTTCGTCAAATGTGGGAATTGCTACTTTGGTCACAAAAGTTTTTGGTAATGAACCTCAACGATTTGTAAACTTATTAAAAAAAATGGGTCTGGGAGAAACATTGGGAGTTGAAATTCAAGGGGAAGGAAGGCCCGTTTTAAAAGATTTTAAAGATAAATCATGGTCGATAACAACGCTTCCTTGGATGTCTATTGGATACGAAGTTCAAAATACACCACTTCAACTTTTGGCTTTTTATAATGCCATTGCAAACAATGGGAAAATGATGAAACCTCAATTTGTAAAAGAGATTCGTCATATCGGAGAAATTATTCAGAAAAACGAGCCTGTTGTAATGAATGCACGCATTTGCAAACCATCTACAGCACATAAAGCTAGAGCTTGTATGGAGGGCGTTGTAGAACATGGAACTGCCCGAAGATTGTCGAATGAAGTATACAAAATTGCAGGAAAAACAGGAACTGCACAAA
>JAQUHH010000211.1 GCA_028683685.1 Bacteroidales bacterium | reverse complement strand
ATTGCCCCTTTTATTACCCGAATTTTTTCACCTGAAGAATTTGCAGTTCAAGCTAATTTTATTGCAATTGTTGGATTAATTGGAATCATTTCGGCAGGAAGATACGATCTTGCAGTGGTGCTTCCAAAAGAAGAGCGCAAAGCTCAAGCTCTTTTTAAATTATCATTGATTATTATTACCACAATCAGTCTTTTATCCTTTTTAGTGTTTTTTTTCAAAGATGAAATTAGTGTTTTCTACAACGACAATGAATTGCCCAAATATATGATTTATGTTGCTCCTGGAATCTTTTTCACAGGTTTATATAATTTGCTTTTCAATTGGAATGTCAGACATCGAAAATTTAATTCCGTATCTGCAAGCAGAATTACCCAATCGTTTATTGGAAATATTTTATACTTGGCTTTTGGATATTTAGCATGGGGAATCGACGGTTTGGTTATCGGATGGATGATTGGACAAATCCTTTCCACGTTAATGTTATTGTATCCTACCATTAAAAATTGGCAAAAGGATACAAAAATAACCCACTCGGAAATGAAGGAGATGGCCATAAAACACAAAGATTTTCCATTGATAAACTCCCTTCATGCTTTTACAGATATTTTTGCTACCCAATTTTTCATTTTTTGGTTAATTACCAACAACTACGGGCTGCTGGTGCTAGGATTGTTTTCGATGATGAATCGGTACTTGCGGGCACCTATACAACTGGTTACAGGAGCTGTTTCCCAGATTTATTACAAAGAAGCCACAGAATGTGTTAACAATCAAACATCATCCATTCCAATCATTAAAAAAACACTGAAAATTTGCTTGTTTTTTGCACTCCCTTTTATTTTGGTTATCTCGTTGTGGGGACCCGATCTTTTTGCCTGGTATTTGGGAGGCGAATGGCGAGAAGCTGGTGAATATGCACGAATTATGGCTCCAGCATTGTTTGTAAATTTTATATTTTCTCCCATTGGAATTACCCCGATAATCTTCAATAAACAGAAACTTTCGTATCTTTTTAGTATATTTGGGTATGGAGCTAGTTTAGGATTATTGCTCGTTGTTTCAGCTTTGGGTTATTCATTTACAGTGGCTTTGTGGACTTACTCTATTTGTTTAACTATTCACCAAATATTATTAGGTTTGTGGTATATTTCATTATCTAAAAAATCGATGCCATGAGAGTAATCATAACGGGACTTCCACTTTTTGGCAAAATGCTCTGCAAGGATCTGAATAATTTTGATTCAAAAAATCAATATTATTTTTACAATACATATTACTCTTGGGTAGACAAAATTAGGTTTGCAATTATGCTTCCATTTTGTGATTTGGTAATTTCATTAAATGGAGTTACCGACAAAAGCGGGAGTCTTAATTGGGCTATTAAATGGCGAAAAAAAATAATGATGCTATGGCAAGGTACAGATGTATTATTGGCAACTGAAAGATATAATAACAAGACCATTCTTAATACATATTTGGATTATGCGTCTCAGTTTTCCGACTCCGAACAACTGATAAAAGAACTTAATCAAATTGGGATCAATGCTGATTTGCTTTACTTTAAACACATCCAGCCTTTTGATAAAATTGAGGAACCTTTTCGTTCCATTTCGGCTTATTCATATATTGCTAATGGTAGAGAAGATTTTTATGGACTCAATATATTGCTTCCTCTGTTTGAACAGTTTAAAGATGTTCATTTTCATATCATTGGAACCGAGGGCAAAACATTCCCAAACTTTTCAAATGCAACGTATTATGGCTGGATTAATGCTCGAAAATATCAGGAAATTGCTCAAGAAAGTGCCGTTTTTATTCGATTAACCGAACACGATGGCTATTCTAAAAGTATTCAAGAAGCCTTGGCAAATGGCTCGGAAGTGATTTGGAACATGGAACATCCGCAATGTCATCTCGTCACTAGAGATAGCAAAAGTGTTCGAGAATTGTTTTCTAAAATTACCCAAGAACTTACATTGCGAAACAACGCCCGAAACAGCAATAATATAAGCTGGGTAAAACAGAATTTAAACAAAGATAAAGTCTTGGCAAATTTCATTTCAACAATCAATAAAATAGGGAGTAAATCATGAAATATCAACGCATAATATTACATCTCCGAAGACAATGGTGGAAAATGAGAGGTGCGAAAATGGGTGCCAATTCTTTTGTCTACAAAGGAACAGAAATTACCAATCCTCAAAACTTTTTATTGGCCGAAAATACAATATTGTATAAAAATACCACGATTTACATGAGCAAAGAAGGTTCTTTTTCAATGGGTCGAGATTCTCATATTGCTCCCTTTGGTTATTATTTAATTGATAAAAACGCAATTTCTTTTGGAAATCATGTTGCCATCGGTCCTTTTTGCTCCTTTTTTTGTCACACACATACTCCCAAAGGAAACAATGAGATTTTTTCAAAAAATTATACCGATGCATCCATTTCCATTGGCAATAATGTATTTATTGGATCTCACTCGGTGATATTGCCCGGAACCATCATCAATGACAATGTGGTTATTGCTGCAAATTCGGTAGTAAGTGGAATAATCGAAGAAAATACACTTTATGGCGGTTCGCCTGCTAAACGCATAAAATCGCTCTAAACGGATTGCTCAAAATTGGACGATGATTTTTATATCTTTGTAGTTCGTAAATATTTATAATGGATAAAAAACACATCATTATTATTTCTGTCTATTTTCCTCCAATTATCTCGGTGGCTTCCAATCGTATATTTGCTTTTGCAAAATATTTAGATTCTTCGAAATACAAAATTTCTGTCATTACGCTTCTTTCATCCAAAAGTGCAACAAAAATCGAAATTCCAAATGTTGATATTCATTATATACAAAATAAACAGTGGATTAAAAGAGCCACTTTTGCAAAAAAATATCCATTTCTGATTCATAAGTTTCGTGCTGCATGGAATATAATGTTAAATAAAATGGGAGTAAACGACAGTCGTTCATGGGAAAAACAAGCTTTTAAAACGGTTGAAAAATGTGCTACCAATTGGATTAATACTGTTATTATTAGCAGCTATCCTACAGAATCGCCACTTGCTGTTGCTTCCAAAATAAAACAAAAACATCCCGAATTAAAATGGATTGCAGACTTAAGAGATGGAATATCAAACAATTCCAATTATTCCTCCGATTATTTTAAAAACAATCACTGCAAAATTGAACAGAATGTTTTATCTCAATCAGATGCCATTACTTCTGTTTCTAAACCCATAATTGATTATTTGTCACAAAAGAATACTCGAAAAAATCGGATTATTAAAGAAATTAGAAATGGATTCGATTTTGAATCCGGAAATAATGGATTGTTTAATGCTGTTTTTACGATTTCGTATGTGGGTACTTTTTATGAAAAAAGAAATCCAAATATATTTTTCAAAGCAATAGAAATAATTATTGATCAAAAATTGATTCCAAATTTCCAAATTAATTTTGTTGGAGTGGGTGGAGTTTTATTGGTTCCCTCAAAATTAAAAAAATACATTTCCATTATCGAAAAAGTACCTTATTCCGAAGCCGTAGAATTGATGCGCAATTCCGATGCTTTGTTATTGGTGCTTCCGGTGGGTGAAAATAAAGGCGTTTTTTCTGGAAAAATATTTGATTATTTGGGAGTTATGCGGCCGATAATTCCGCTCATCGATCCAGATGATGTGGCTGCAGAGCTGATTCGGGAAACAGGAGCAGGAAAAGTAGCCGCATGGGATTCTGTAGACCAAGCCTTGGAATCTATCCTTTGGACATATCATTTATGGGAAAAGAAAACTTTGCCGAATTACAACAGAGACCAAATTCAATCGTACCATAGAAAAAACCAAGTCATGAAATTGAGTCAAATTATAGAAGATTTATGGAATTAGATGGAAATATAAAATATCTTATTTTTGGTAATGCCCAAAGTGTTCACCTGATTAAATGGGTGAAAGCCTTGGCTCCATTGTGTAATCTTTATGTGCTTTCGTCCACAAGCATACATCCTGATATCATGTCTGTCGTCGAAAAAGAAAAATGCTTTTCGCTCCATCATCCTACAAATGCGAGTGGTGGAAATGTCAAAATTTTGAAATCTATTTTTGCGGTTAAAAAAATCATTCAACAAATCCAACCCGAAATTGTAAATGCTCATTATATCACCAGTCATGGCTTGTTGACCTCTATTATCAAACGGTTCTTTGGAATTCGGTTCGTTCAAATTTGTTCTGCTTGGGGAAGCGATATTTTAGTTACTCCACACCGAAATTGGCTTTATAAATCGATTGCAAAATTTATTCTCAACTCCTCAAACATCATCACTTCTGACGCTCAAGTTATGACCGATCAGATTAAAGAACTTACCCAAACAAAGGTGTTGACCTTCACTTTTGGACTTGAAAAATTGCCCGATGTTTCGTTGGAAGACAAAGACTATTCGCTCTTTTTTTCGAATCGGATATTGAGTTCAAATTACAACATTGATAAAGTTATTCTTCATTTTGCTAAAATACGTTTGCAAAATACGAAGGCAAAACTTGTAATTGCAAACGAAGGGGACGAAAAAGATAATTTGAAAACCCTATGTCATGA
>JAQUHH010000210.1 GCA_028683685.1 Bacteroidales bacterium | reverse complement strand
CTTTCTGGTTGTATATTTGAAATTTCATCTTTATACATTTTTCCATCCCCAAACATCAACCAATCTGAATCGATATCTGGAAATGCAGTCAATATTTTCATCACAATATCTAAACTTGGATTATTTCGTCCAGAAATGATGTGCGACATGGTTGGACGTTGAATATTTATATAGTCTGCAAATTGTGTGGTACTCATCTGCTTTTCTTCTATAATTTTATTAATTCTTTCAAGCATGTTTACTTATGTTAATTGATACTTTGTTCAAATAATTCACAAAAGTAAAGTTTATTTTTGTAACAACCAAATTTTAGCTAATTACTTTTGTAAACTAAGTGTTTTTACTGTTGAACATCAATGTTAACTTTATATAACTGATGTAAACTATTGATAACTATGTGTTTAGTTAGCAAGCAGTACCAGGTAGTCTATAAGTGTTAGTATGTCTGAAATAGTTCAACCTATTGTTTAACCAACAACTATATTAATCTGAATATGAGCATTTTAAACTTAAAAAGATTCAAATTAAAGCTAAATCTAGTGTTTACTTATGGTAACAATGTAATTAGTGGTAGTTACTTTTGTAAACAACCTGCTTTTCCTGCTGTTTACTTATGGTAACACGTCTTTTAGTTTACATTTGTTTGATGTTTCTCTTTGTAAACAGCGTGCTGATTACAAAAGTAAACATGCTTATTTTTTCATCTTTCATTTCATTAATTATTTGTCTTCATATTTTGTGCAAAAAATTATCGCCTATTTGTCATCTTAAAATTTTATTTTTCGTAGGTTTGCAAAAAATACTCTATAATACAATGTACGATTCCTTTCAAAAGAGCCTTCTACCCTATTTAAAGTCTTTTATATTATTTATCATATTTTCATCGAGCTTATTAGTTTCCGCTCAATATTTGGACAAGTCTAACGATACGATCGTATATAGGCGCTTAAATTCGATTCAAAATACGATTGAACTTCCCTATTCGTCTATTTTACTTGATTTAATAAAAGAAAGAATCTATCCCAACGAAACTCAAATTTCGGAATCAATTTCAAAGTTTTTTCATTACAAACCCCTATTTGAATCAGAAGCAGCAAAATATAATATGCCCTCCGAAATTACCTATTTACCCTATGCTATTTCGATGATGGACAATCGCTACAGTGGAAAGTTTGGAACTGCCGGCGTATGGGGCTTAACAGCAACGGTTGCCGCTAGATACGGCTTATCTATCACTCCTTTTGTTGACGAACGATTGTCGGTTGAAAAATCTACCAAAGCAGCGTTTAAATATCTAAACAACTTATTTGAACTTTATGGCGACTGGTGGAGCACCATTATTGCATTTGCAAACAGCCCTGCTGGCTACAATGCTGCGATTATTAAAATTAATGATTCGGAATATACCGTTTGGGATTTTTATCAAAAATCTCGTTTACCCTTCAAAGATATTGTTCCTAATTATATCTATACCGTTTATCTTGGCAATTTCTTTCAAACGTACGACATTGCTGTAAAAGCATTTAAAATACCTGCTTTTTCGTGGGTTCATGTCTACCAAGACATAAATATCTTAGATTTAACCGATAAAACAGCAATATCGGAAGACCTATTTCTTCAGTTAAATCCTGTTTTTGTTTCCTCAAAAATACCTGGAGATTCTCTTTTTAAAGTATTTCTAACGGAAGATGCCAAACAAAAATTTTATCAATGGGAAGATAGTTTGTATTTTTGGGGAATTTCAATCAGAGAATTAGAAATGCTAGCAGACAGTCTTGAGGCTGGCGATGATGAAATTTTGAGCAGTGATTCAGCAGAAAGTGAAAGTAATTCAAATTTGGAATCAGTAGCCTCAAAACCTGAGAAAAAAGCACCTGAAGTTAAAAAAGAGCAACGGATTGTATATGTGGTTAAAAGTGGCGATGTATTGGGGCGGATTGCAGATAGACACGGAGTGAGTGTCAATAAAATTAAAGAATGGAACAACATTAAAAATGACATCATATATCCTGGACAAAAAGTCATTATTTATAAAAATGCTAATTATAAACCGTCTTCCGCCAAAAGCAATGTTTCGAAAAACACAGAGTATATATATTATATTGTAAAAAAAGGAGATAGTTTATGGAAGATTGCTTCTCAATATAATGGCGTTAGCGATGCTGACATTCGGGAATTAAATAAAATTGGCAATTCAATTCATCCTGGACAAGTTTTAAAAATTAAAGTAAAAAACTAACAATCAAACACTTACATGAAAGCACGTCAAGTTCTCTTGTTTATTATTGCTTCTATTGCTTCTTTAGCTCTAATTGGTTTTTTCTTTCCCAGAGAAGGTCTAAAAATGGGTAGTTTTACGCTTGAATTTATTCATCCTTCCGACATCCTCAAAAAAGACACCACAACAAAAGTAGATATAAATCTGGTGCTGGAACAAGAGAATTATATGCAAAATGAAGAAATCCGAAATCTATCTGACAGCATCCGAGTGTTGGAAGATTTTGCAGAAAAAAGTCCATTGCGTATTCGTTATCCAGAAGATAATCCCAAGTATCTATTTCAGCTTTATTCGATGCTCGATCGTGCCAGAAAAGAAAATAAAACAGTTCGAATTATTCACTATGGCGACTCACAAATTGAAATTGACCGTATTTCGGATGTTATTCGCAAAGATTTACAGGAGAAATTTGGAGGCATCGGTCCAGGCCTGATTCCTGCCATTCAAACCATTCCGTCTCGCTCTGTTTCGCAATCATTTTCGGGGAATCTGAGTCGATATGCTGTGTATGGAACCGCCGCTGACAGGGCTTCTCACCGTCGTTATGGAATAATGGCTATGATGGCTGAACTAAAAGGTGAAGCAAACATCCAATTTACCACTCGAGGAGATGCCTATACAAGTGCAAAAAATTATACCAAAATCCGTTTGATTGTAGGGAATAACGAAGGTCCTTTTACAGCCACTTTATCCACTGGAAATTCAAATTTGGGTTCAAAAAGCATTGAGACTTCTAAGAATGGAGTTTCCATATTAACATGGGAAACTCAAAACCCTATTAGAAGTGCAAATTTAAGTTTGAACGGAAAAGCGGATATTTACGGTATTGGATTGGATGGAAAATCAGGGATTGCTCTGGATAATGTTCCTATGCGAGGTTGCTCTGGAACAATCTTTACTGGTATTTCTAAAGAATCTATGACTACGGCATTTAAGCAAATGGATACAAAGTTAATTTTATTGCAATTTGGTGGCAATATGATGCCTCAGATCAACAACAAGGAGCGAATTGAATGGTATGGAGAACAAATGGCAAAACAAATCCAACTTCTTAAAGAGATAAATCCAGATGCTTTTTTCATTTTTATTGGACCTTCGGATATGTCTAAAAACATTAAAGGCAATATGGAAACTTGGCCTTATCTTGAAGATGTGAACAATGAACTTCAAAAAGTAGCTCTTGAAAATGGAATTGCATTCTGGAACATGTTTGAAGCCATGGGTGGAAAAAACTCAATGCCCGAATGGGTAAAAGCCAATCCCTCCTTGGCAACCAGCGATTACATACATTTTACCTCTAGAGGTGCCAACCGAATTGGCGAAATGTTTATTACTGCTTTTATGAATGACTACCAAATATACAAAATTGTAGAAAAATATAAATCATCGAAAGAAAATAAAAAAACACGAAATCTAATAAAGAATGATAAAAAATAAAATTTGCATAGGATGCCATATTGCACAGAAACATCCTACAAAATCATTTATAACTCTTTTAAAACCAATGCTTCTATTTGTTTTTTGTACAACTATTATAATTGGAAGTATAAATCTCAAAGGACAATCCATTTTCAAAGAAATTCCAGAATATCCTTTTTTAAGAAACGATTTAAATAAAATATCTTTTCCAGGCAAACCGGATGCTTTTGAAGGTTTATTTGAAAAAATGGATAAATTATTTTTTCAAGGCAAGGGACAATTAAACATTATTCATTTTGGAGGTTCTCATATCCAAGCCGACCTATTTTCGAACTCTTTTCGCAATAATTTACTTACTTTTCATCCAGGAATTATTGCCAGCCGTGGCTTGGTTTTTCCATTTGGAGCTGCAAAAACAAACAATCCCTACAATTACATTACCACTTATAAAGGCAATTGGATTCCTGTGAGAAATATACATCGAGAAATTGTAAAACCATTGGGACTTTCGGGAATTGCAATTTACACTTGTGACACAACCGCAGAAATTAACATCAAAATCAGAAACAGCGCATTTGAAACCTATCATGAGTTCAATCGCATTCGTATTATCGGTCACTCCGACTCGATGAGCTTTGAACCGATATTGAAACTAGACGGACTGTTTTATTTAAATGGAAAATATGACTCACTCACCTCTTCCTATCTTTTTGAACTTGAAAATTACACCGATTCATTAAGCATTCTCTTTCAATCGAACGATACTTTATATAATCCATTTGTTTTGTCGGGGATAATTCTCGAAAATGATTTTCCAGGAATTACCTATAATTCAGTTGGGGTAAACGGTGCCAGTGTTCCTTCGTCTTTAAAATGCGATAATCTAGAGCGCGATTTACAGCT
>JAQUHH010000209.1 GCA_028683685.1 Bacteroidales bacterium | reverse complement strand
GCTGAAGAAGCAGCAATGGCAGCCAAATATGTTGATGTTTTACAAATTCCAGCGTTTTTGTGCCGTCAAACTGATTTGTTGATTGCCGCAGCTCAAACCCAAAAGATTATTAATGTAAAAAAAGGTCAGTTTTTATCACCCGAGTCGATGAAATTTGCCATTGATAAAATCAGAAGAGCAGGCAATGATAAAGTAATGCTAACCGAACGTGGAACTACTTTTGGATATCAGGATTTGATTGTTGATTATCGAGGCGTGGCTGCTATGCAAAAAAACAATTGTCCACTGGTGCTGGATGCCACTCATTCTCTTCAGGTTCCCAACCAAAGTCATGGAGTTACGGGAGGACAGCCGCACTTGATAGATATTGTTGCTTCTGCTGGCATTGCGGTAGGATTTGATGGACTTTTTATAGAAACTCACCCCGATCCGTCCAAAGCAAAATCCGATGGAGCCAATATGATTCCCTTACATAAAGTGGAAGAATTATTGATTAAATTGAAAAAAATTAAAGAAGCAATTCGATAAGATTTTTTTGAAAATAGTTTTAATTTATTGATTATGAAAAAAAATATTTTGTTTATTGTTCTGATGAGCTCTTGTTTATGGCAAATAAGAGCACAAAATACTTTTTTTACAAAAACCTACGGCGACTATTACACCAATATTGGAGTGGGCGTTGCCGAAATTTTGGAAAATCGTTTTTTGGTGCTTGGCAACTCTTCCATTCAGGACTATACCTATAATCCTGTTCTTTTTTTGCTCGGCGATACAGGACAGGTTATTCGAAAAGCAGAGTTTTTTTCATCAAATATCTATAAAGCTAATTCCTTGATGGTAGGGCAGAATGCTTATTATATTTCGGGGATTACTAATAATTCTCAATCCAATGATTATGAGGCTTTTATTATGAAGATTGATACTGCTTTTAATCAAGTTTGGGTGAAAAACTTTGGTCATATAGAAGTTTGGGACGAAGCGGTATCTATAGTTGGTGTTGGCAATCGGATTTTTGTCGGGGTCAATTCGTATGAAACTGAAAATCTGGAAGTGATGGCTTCTGTTTTTGAATTTTCAGATAATGGGGATAGTTTGAATTGCATCCATCTTTCGCTAAATCATTCGGCAGAATTGAAAAAGTTAAGTGCTTTTTCTGATTCAGTTCTGACTTTTTCTGGTTCCATACAAGAGTTTGCAGATTCCTCTTTTACGGCTATGATTGGAGAAATAAATATTCATTCTGAAGAAGTAAATATTAGAACGTACCGAACTGTTTTGAAAGAAAGCATTGCTTATTCTTTTTGCAAAACATACTCGGGATATGCTGTTTGTGGCTCTACACAAAAGTTTTTTGATTTTTCAAATAGGGATGGTTATGTTTTGCTTCTGAATGATTCTATGAATTATGTCTTTGATATGATTAACTCAGATATTAGTTATAATCAAGCCGATGATTTTTTTGATATTGTGCAAGATTTTGAAGGTAATTTGATGGTTGCCGGGCGAACCGAAAGTTTTGGAGCTGGAAATTTTGATGTTTTACTTTATAAGTTTACTGCTGGAGCTTGGTTTTTGTGGACAGCAACCATTGGAAGTGATCGCTATGATGCGGCGGCAAAAGTAATAAGCACTCAAGATAGTAGTTATTTGGCAGTGGGAGAAACAGCTTTAAATGGAGCCAATAATCAAGATATTTTAGTGGCTAAAGTTTCTAAAAATATGCAGTTGGAATCAGAGCTTAGTCATGTTACTTCTCTAATGGAAGCAAACAGGCAGCTCTCTTTCCGATATACAAATCCAGTTGTAGATTATTGTCAGATTTATTTTGAAGAGTCGCATTATGTAAAAATGGTAAAAATTGTGGGCTCGGATGGACGTTTGGTCAGCGAGTTGCCAATTCATAATTATACCAATAAAGTAAGTTTAAATTTAGGATTTTTAAATAGCGGTCTCTATTTTTTAATCATAGAAACAGATAGTTCTCGTCTGAATGGCAAAGTTTTGAAAGTAGAGTAGGTTTGCTTCATTTTTAAAAAGAAAGCAATGAAAGAAGCACATGATAATTGGGCTCATTTTTATGATTTTGTATATGAAAATACATTTGGGAGTTTCTATCATGAATTGACGGCGGAAACACTAATCATGATTCAAAACATTCTGCCCAGTGCTTCAATCATTGACTTTGGAGCGGGAACAGGACGGCTTTCATTTCCTTTGCTTGAAAAAGGATATTCGGTTGTTGCAGTAGAAAAAAGTAAAGCAATGGTGGATGAAATGAAAAGAAAAAATATTCAATTTAATCTCAATTTAGAAATTCACAATAGTACTATTTCTGATTATTATTCTCGCAAAGCAGATTTGGCATTGGCTATTTTTACCGTGTTAAGCTATTCCATAACCGAAGAAGAGCTTGCAGCAAACATTCAAAATATTTCCAATCATTTAAAACCAAACGGATATTTTCTTTTTGATTTGCCAAATTTAGCTTTGCTAACCGAACAAAATTTAACAAACATTCAGTCAGAGCATTTTAATCGGATTGTCGAACTGGTAAACGTAAATGATTCGGACATATACATTTACAAGGAAACATGCAATGGAATATTTAATAATAAAAAGTTCGAATATTATGATGAGTTTAGTATCCGATATTGGTCCATGGATAATTTGGATAATTTGTTGCGAAAAAATGGTTTGTACGACACTCAAAAGAATTTTTCTTATCTAGATTCCACAGGTTCAACATATAAATTATATCAAAAAAGATGATTTTTGAGCTGATTTCTAGGAGAAAATAAAATCAACAATAAAAAATCATAATCTGTTTATAGTTAGGGGGTTGTAGAGTCTGTTTTATTTTCAATCTAAGATGCTGTTAATAATTATACAAAATAAATTTGGTTAGTGAGCAATAGTTCGTTATATTTGTATCAAGCATTTGTTCATTGTGTTATGTCGAAAAAAAAAATTAAGTGAATAAAACAATTAAACAAATAAAAATGAACAAGCTATTGCTTCTTTTCACCCTGTTTTTTGTCTTTGGGAAAATGCAGGCTCAGCAGCAAGTCGTTTTTCAAATTTCCCAATCTGATTCATTGATTGCTAATGCTGGAGAAAGTTTTAGCTTATCTCCGGGTAATTCAAGCATTATTGGGGGTTCTCCTACTGCCATAGGAGGCGATGCACCGTATTACTACAGCTGGACACCCGTTGTTTTTTTAGATGATTCTGTTATTTCCAATCCAACGTCAAGCCCAGTAGAAACAATTACATATATGGTTTCGTTGCATGATGCAAACAATTGTTCGGCCAGCGATTCTGTTTTAATAACGATAGATTCCACCAGTGGGATTTTTGATTTATCAAATGAAAACGACAAGATTCCTTATGTGTTTTACTCTTCCGAAAACGATGCTATCAAGATTCTTAATCTTTTTCCGGAAAAAATTACTGTTTTAATTGCCGATATTTTAGGAAAAACTCTTTTTTACCAAGATTTTGGAACCAAAACCAAGTCTGAGTTAAATATTCCTGTTCATAATCTGCCACAAACCATGATTGTCAACATATCGGGAAAAGGAAAGTCATACTCATATAAAATAATAAAAAACTAGAAGTATGAATACCAAATTTGCATTGTGTTTTTTCCCTTTGATGTTTTTGTCATTGTTTATAAAAGCACAAATCCCTGTAAATGTAAACGATACTGCATATTTATTTATCGAAGGATATAAACATGGACAAATTCAGTGGCAACAATCCAGTGATACCGCTACATGGAACGATATTTCAGGGGCAAACATTAATAATTATCCTTTATTTCCAGTTTATTCGGCTTATTTTAGAGCAAAAGTAAACAGTGGAACTTGCAATACTAATTATTCACAAACTCTCAAAATAGAATTGAGCAATTTTCAATGTGGAGATACTTTAATTGATTACAGAGATGGACAAAAATATCCCACTGTTTTAATTGGAACACAATGTTGGTTTGCCAAAAATCTAAATATTGGTGAAAAAATAGATCATGGACCAGAATATCAGACAGATAATGGAATTATCGAAAAGTTTTGTTATAACAACGATGAAAATAATTGCGATGTTTATGGAGGCTTGTATACTTGGACAGAAACGATGGCATACGACACCACAGAAGGATCTCGAGGAATCTGTCCATCGGGTTGGCATGTCCCTTCTGATCAGGAATGGATTGATTTGGAATTGGCACTGGGAATGGACATTGGAGTAGCTCAGTACTACAACACATGGCGTGGAACTGACCAAGGTACGCAGTTAAAAGTGGACGGAACTTCTGGTTATGAGGCTTTATTGTCGGGAAATGCCATTCCTGGCGGTTACTTTAATTCAATGAATCAATATGAATTTATGCACTCATCATCCCACTATGGAGTTAGTGCCGCCTGGCGTAGATGTGTTCGTGCTGGAGACCCAACGGTGGGACGATGGAATACGTTTACACAAAACTATGGATTGTCCATTAGATGTTTGAAAAATTAAAAAACAATAAATTATGAAAAAAACTATTTTCCCATTTCTTTTTATACTTCTCTTAATATCCTGTAATAAAAAGGATGATAACAATGTTGAT
>JAQUHH010000208.1 GCA_028683685.1 Bacteroidales bacterium | reverse complement strand
ATGTTCAAAACAGTATCCATCATACCTGGCATAGAACTGCGAGCACCTGAACGACAAGACAACAACAACGGATTTTCAGCGTCATTATATTTCATGCCCATGGCTTCTTCAATTTTTTTTATACTTTTCCAAACTTCAGGAAGTAAACTCTCTGGAAGTTGACAATTGTTGTCATAATAGGCAGTACAGCACTCTGTAGTGATTGTTAATCCGGCAGGAACCGGAAGACCTAATAGACACATTTCGGCAAGGTTAGCACCTTTACCACCCAACAAGTTTTTCATGTCGGCTTTACCTTCAGCAGTTTTATTGCCAAAGAAATAAACATACTTCATACTCATTTTCTCTTTCGTGTTGATTATTAATTAGTTACAACTATTCTTTTAATGAAAGCACAAAGTTACAAAATTTTCTTTTTGAACATAATATCAGAACGTTAAACTGTTTGAAAAAATGAATTATTAAAAGGGTTTTAAATTTTACAATTCTGTGGAAAATTTAAAACATCTCAACAAATTAATTGAAATAAACATATTATATAATTGACATAGACTGAATTAGTTAATTTATTCAGTCCAAATTATCAAACCAGCCATAACTTATTTTTAATAAGCTCAAAACAAATAGCTTATAATTAAAACTAGTATTGTCCGATAAATTTTCAATATTATTTCATCCCTTACCAAAGTATTTAAAGGATGAATTACAAAATTTAGCATTTTTTTTGCCCGCTTCATTTTCCATCTTTTAAGCGATATGATGAGTTTGTTGAATTAAACGAGGTAAAGTAAATGAAACAGAAAAACAATTAAACAATCTTCCTCTTTTCGCAATTTTTACCTCAAATTCTAAAGGATAAATTGCGAAAAGACTGATTTTTAGACGTTTACGCCCTTTAGGCGATGCAGTGAGCGGTGTCGAACTGGCAGGGGCAATAAACGACTGAAATCGAAATAAAAAACTAATTATTTTGTAATCGAACAAACAAAATAATAGCATTCGTTGTGCAATGATCATTACAATTAACGGAACTTCAAAAATAGCTTTTTTGTCATTGAATTCAAATTTCAAAATCCTTGCTCCATCTGGCTCAGCACATCGCATTTACTTAAGTAAACTGCGGTATTAAAATTCTTTTCACCTAAAAAAATCTAATTTTCAAAAAACCTCTTAACATTTTTTGTGTTTAAACAAAAATAAAATCTGAGTCATTTTAAAATAAAGAACGGTGTTTAGGTTTCTTTTTTTGTATTTTTGTCGTCCAACAATACAAAGTAATTGAAAAGTAAAATATTCGCCATATTATTCGCTTTAAGTCTTACTGCTCCCGTAGCGACGACCTATTTTATTCTTCAACATCAAAAAAAGCTGTTGAAGAAAGAGATAAAATGGAAAATCATCGCAGGAATTGATAGGGACGAATTGGTTTTATTAAAATTTACCGAGGAAGGGAAAAAACTGTATTTAAAATGGAAACATTCCAAAGAATTTGAGTACAAAGGCGAAATGTATGATATTGTTGAACAGGAAGTTAAGGGCGACACCACATATTATTGGTGTTGGTGGGACAACGAAGAAACGATGTTTAACAAACAAATTGCGGGTTTGGTTTCCTTTGCCGCAGGAAATACACCACAAAACAAAGAAAATCAAAAACTTTTAAATAAATTTTTCAATTCTCTCTTTTTATTACAAGCCAAAGAGTTAATTATTTTCCCAAACAAAACAATTAACAAAATCTTGCTTTACAAGCAAAAACTTCATCCGTATAATTTTTATTCCCCTCTGGAGCCTCCGCCCAAAGCAGTTTTTTCAAACACTTTTGCATAAAACTTTTTTGCATCAATTTTTGATGCTGATATTATTATTTCATTTTTCAATCAAACCAACGCAATGAAGAAATTTTTCATAGTGTGGTTTTTTATGAGTTTGTTGTGCTATGGATATTCCCAAACAATAAGCCTTAAAAACCATAAAACTAAAAAGCCTATTGAAATGGCTACTTTGGTGAGCAATATCCCTCAAACTTTTGCCGCCACAAACGCCCACGGACAAGCTGATATATCGGCATTTAAAAATGCAGACAGCATTGTTATTCGACATCTTAATTATGAAGAACTTTTAATTAGCTACAAAGAACTTGAGTCTGAAAATTTTCAAGTAGAGATGACGGAATTGAAAATTCTTTTAAAAGAAGTAATTATTAAGTCGAATCGTTGGGAAGAAAGCAATCTCGAAACACCCAATCGCGTTGAAAAAATTAAAATGAAAGAAATTGCATTTCAAAATCCGCAGACAGCCGCAGATATGTTGGGTGTAAGCGGATATGCATTTATTCAAAAAAGTCAGCTCGGAGGAGGATCTCCGATGTTGAGAGGATTTGCAACCAATCGAGTTTTATTAGTCATAGATGGAGTTCGAATGAATACCGCCATTTTTCGAGCAGGAAATACGCAAAATGTGATTTCACTGGATGCCAATGCCATGGAGGGTTACGATATAATATTTGGTCCCGTATCCGTGCTTTACGGCAGTGATGCTATTGGTGGCGTGATGAATTTTCGCACCATTGAGCCAAAATTATCAGATTCTACAAACGGAAAATTAAGTGCAAGTGGAAATTCGTTTATGCGTACCTCTACTGCAAATTTGGAAAAAACGGCACATGTCGATTTTAATATTGGCCTAAAAAAATGGGCTTTTGTAACCAGTGTTACAAGGTCAGAGTATGGCGATTTAAGATCGGGATCCGTGGGTGGCGACCCCTATTTTTATCGCCCCCACTACGTTCAAACCATTGACAACAAAGACTATATGGTTGCAAACAACGATTCTACCTTACAACTTGGCTCCAACTATTCGCAAACAAATTTTATGCAAAAGATTCGATTTAAGCCCAACAAAAATTGGGATTTTGATTATGGCTTCCATTTTTCGGAAACCTCTTCCTTTAATCGGTACGACAGATTGTATGTAATGCAAACCGACGGGCCGTATAAGAACAAATTAAGATGGGCAGAATGGTACTACGGACCCCAAAAATGGAACATGAATAGAATTGGGATTACAAATAGCAAAGAGAATATTGCATATGACAAATTGAGCATTGTGGCAGCCTATCAATATTTTGAGGAAAGCCGCTACGACAGACAGTTTATGTATAGGGAATTGCGAATGCAGAAAGAACACGTTGACGCATTTTCACTGAACCTTGATCTAGAGAAGAAAATTTCAGAAAAACTTTCTTTAAATTATGGTCTTGAAGCTGTGTATAACATCGTTCATTCCGATGCATCGTATACGCACGTGGTAACAAAAAAGCTAGACTCAACGGTAACCCGTTATCCCAATGGTTCAACGTGGCAATCGCATGGTGTTTATGCTAATTTGAAGTACAATTTAAACGAAAAATTGATCCTAAATGGCGGTTTAAGATACAGCTATTATAAAATCAATGCATCGTTTGACACTTCATATTTCCCGTTCCCATTTACCGAAACGATAATGAGCAACGATGCCTTAAACGGAAGTTTGGGTTTGGTTTATACTCCCAACAAATCGGTGCAACTTTACGTAAACGGTGCAACGGGATACCGAGCACCCAACATTGACGACATGGGAAAAGTATTTGAATCGACACCCGGTTATTTAGTGGTCCCAAATCCCAATCTAAAACCAGAACAAGTTTACAATGCGGAAATTGGTGCTGTAACAACATTTGGCAATATTCTGAAAATTGATGTCGCAGGATACTATACTATTCTAAAGGATGGCATGGTTCGTAATAACTTCATATTGAATGGCGACTCAACCATTCGGTATTGGGGAAATAAGAGCAAAATACAAGCGGTTCAAAACATTACCCAAATGCAAATATATGGCATCCAAGCAGGCATTGAATTTTACTACAAAGGAATAGGCTTAAAGAGCAACTTTTCGTACCAAAACGGACGCGAACAAACTCCCGATAGCCTTATTTACTATCCTTTGAGACATGCCGCTCCTACTTTTGGAAGCACGCATATTACGTACGAACATCGAAAATTTAGACTTGATTTTTATGCCGTTTATAATGCAAAAATGGATTATGAAAATCTAGCCTTAACAGAGCGCTTAAATGCGTCTTATGCCCGAGATGAAAACGGTTTGGCGTATGTTGCAAGTTGGTATACGCTGAATTTCAAAACAGCCTTTAATTTTAACCAATATGTTACTTTGGCGGTTGGAATTGAGAATATCACCGACCGACTTTATCGTCCATATTCATCGGGTATTAATGCTCCAGGACGAAATTTAATTATTTCGCTCAGGGCAAAATTTTAACTATAAATCAATAATTATAAAAAAACAAAATGAATTATTTTAAACATATTATCACCGCATTTGTTATCGTGCTGATTTTCAGCACAACAGCAAATGCACAAACCATTGCTGCTGGCGGATGGCATTCATTGGCCATTTGCAACGACAGTACCGTAAAAACATTTGGCGAAAATGCCACCGGTCAACTTGGCGATGCCTCCAATGAAGATAGGGAAATCCCAGTATCGGCCATAGGCTTATCTGGAATAATTAGTGTTTCGGGTGGTGGCGACCAATTGGAAGCCCATTC
>JAQUHH010000207.1 GCA_028683685.1 Bacteroidales bacterium | reverse complement strand
GACCTCTAATTTTCAGACGTTTACTCCCTTTAGGGGCGGGGCAATAAACGACTGAAAATCCAAATAAATCACAAATCAACGTGCGAAATAACAATTTTCCTCTTTTCGCAATTTTTGCCTCGGTCCTAAAGGATGAATTGCGAAAAGTCAGCAATTTCTAACAAGCTACTTAAAACATTCTGATTTTCAATACTCTCCCTTCAGGTGAAGGGTAAAAGTATTGAAAATCACGAATGAATATCAATTCAAAAAACAAGCCCTTTTTCTCATAACAATTGTAACTATTGAACAATCTTCACATTACATTGATTTGCTAAATTTATATCGGACAACAATAGAATATAAAACGGATGACCCAGATATAATTGATTTAAACGGATCAGAAAAACATCTAAAACCCTTATAAATCTTTCAAATCTGAATCATCCGTATGCTAAAATTGTTTTCTAAATAAGCCTCAACTTATTTCAAAGTGTATCTAATTCCGGCAAAAAACATTCTGCCTCGGATGGGTGCATATATAATGGAAGAATCGAAATAAGAACCAAATGGGTTTTCTGCATCAATAATTGGATTTTTCTGCGTGTAATCGCTTAGGTTTTCAACCCCAACATAATAATCAATCAAACGAGATTTATACGTTACTTGAGTATTGAAAGTCATGTAATCGGGCGATCTTTCGGGCAAACGATGTTCTTCTGGATTGATCTGAGTATCAGGCAAACGCATGCTCCCATTCCAATGCGAAGTGAAATCAAATTGCCATTTTTCGTTATTGGTTGTATAGCTCAAGCTTGCAAGAGCTTTGTGTTGAGAAGTCATGGGTTTTTGGCGCAATTCATTGCCAATGGTTTGCCAAACGTCATTAAAACGATATGCTAAAATTAATTCAAGCTGACGTGTTGGATACAGAATAGATTCGATTTGAGTACTGTTTGAATAGGAATATCCATCCAGATTATAAATTCGAGCAAATCCTGGAGTTTCAAGGTCAACAATAACCTGATTTACAAACTCTGTACGATAATAATCAAAGGAAATACTGGCATCTTTATTATTCATTTCAAAGATTCCGGTTAGATTTAATCCTGCATTCCATGCTTCTTCGGGTTTTACTTTATCCAAGAAGTCAAACTTACGAGAACTTGCCATTACGGCTATTTGCTCAGCAAAAACCTGCGGTGTACGATATCCTTTTCCTGCGGTTCCTCTAAGAGACAAATGATGATTTAGTGCCCATTTAAAGTGAAGTCGAGGCGTCCAAAAAACCTGTTCGTTATTAAATAAATCGGCTCTAAATCCACCAATGGCAATAAATTTATCATCATAATTATAGGTGTATTGACCGAAAATTCCAGGAATGGATTCTATTTGAGAAAAGCTGCTATCATTTAGTATATGTTGATAGTTATCATATTGATAGCTTAGTCCAAAATTAATTTTTTTTGTTTTACAACAAGTCAAATAATCTTCGTAAATAACATTTGCATAGAAACTATTTTGCGTTACATCGTAGGTACGTTTTCCAAAAAAGGAATTGGCTTGGTGGTGCGTTGCCGAAACAATGGTTCCAATGCTACGAGTCTCTTTTTCAAAAAAGAAACCATTTTTCGTGGTTACATTTAAACGCTTATTATCCGTTGCAAATCCGTAGTTTTGGGTGGTTAGACGATCGGTTTTTTTATTAAAATCCATTTGCCCTCCTTCTCTGTTTTCCCAAACAAAACTGGCCATGGTACGACCTTCTAAAACATCATGAATATGATAATCCCAACGATTCATAATATTTATTTGGTCACTTAAAGGAGCATCCAAAAACCCATCTTTGTTGTTGTCTATTTCTGTCAATTGTTTTCCACCATGAAGAAGAAACATAGTTGAAGCACCATGACCGACGGATTTAACGGTGTTGAAGTTGATTTCGCCTTTTCCCATATGGTCACCATATAAATTCAGAAATATTTTTTCTTCGTTATTTTCAGGTTTTTTATATTCCACATTTATTTGTCCAGTAATTGACTCAAAGCCATTAATCACCGAAGAAGTTCCTTTTGAAACCGAAATAGATTCCATCCAAGAACCGGGAACAAAACCAAAACCAAACGGAGATGATAGTCCGCGAATAAAAGGAGTGTTTTCGAGTAAAATTTGCGAATAAATTCCTGCCAATCCAAGCATTTGAATGTGTTTAGCCCCTGTCACAGCATCGCTGTATTCCATGTCGACGCTGGCAGTTTGTTCAAAACTTTCTGCCAAATTACAACACGCTGCTTTTCGCAAACCATCTTGGGTAATAATCTGAGCAGCAATGGGTTTGATAGAAACAAGCATTCCGTCATTACTGCGAATGGTAACTTCGCTCAGCTGCTTTCCACCGGTTAATAAAATGCTTATTTCAGATCTGTTTGCTGGAACATCGAGCGTATCTGCTGGATAAGAAATATGTTGAACCACCAATTTGTTTGTTTCTTCTGAATAAGGAATTTCAAATTTTCCCTCCGCATCAGAATAAGTTCCCTTAATCGTACCTAGCCAATATATATTGGCCCCAGGCAAAGTCTCTTGCTTGCTATGATTATTGATTTCATAAACAACCCCTTTTAATGTATTCTGAGCAATGGTATAGTTGAATAATAGCAAGATTATTGCCGATGTAAAAATTCTATAGTATTTTGTCTTCATGTTTATTTGTTTTTGGCCTACTGAAAATTCAGTTTAACCGGCTTGTTTTTATTCTAAATTCTTTAAAAAATGAGTCTAAAATGGAGACTAAAATTCTGAAAAGAAATTAGTGATAAAAAACACGCTTTTGTGTAAAACAAATAAAATCAATCGATTGTAGAATAATTGGCGGTCGATCGAAAATTGATTGAATTATATTGATTCCATAATCAACATGGTTTATGTTTTCAGAATCCCTGATAAACAGAAGGTTTGTAAAGTCCGCTATTTTCGGAATTTGAATTTTGGGTATTGGGAAAAAAGGAATAGAAATTAGAGTTCCCGATGTCAAACAATGATGCGTACAATTGCCGTTGTCATCTTCACAACTATTTGTACAACAATTATCTATATTTGAATTTTGATGAGCAACATGATCTTCACAGCTACAATCGGCAAGCTGGAAAAAAGCAATATCCGAGCTGCCACAATCGGTACAATGGTGATATGAAATAAAAAACCCACTTCCAGCAGCCAAAACCACTACGGTGAGCGTTAAAAGGATTATTTTTTTAAACTTTTCTATCATTCTTGCTTCTTAAATACTAAACCATTAGACACGAAAGAAATAAAAAACTTGTGGTATTTTGTTGAAATGTCCTTAAATAAAAAAAGACTGTTTTTAAAACAGCCTTTTTTTTTAAATCTTTGTATGAAATTACCACATAAAAAGTTTGGTGTTATTTTCGTATTTGCCTGCGCTCCCATCAAGTGCAGCTATAAGAAGCACCACCCAGTCGACGGTTTGAATAATACCACATCCACCGCCTGTACAGAGATACACAAGAAAAATACCAATACTTGAGCCTAAATAAAGACGATGTACACCACAAACACCCACAGCCGCAGTCCATGTTAAAGCCCAAGCAACCCAAGGGTTTTTAGCTGAAACTTGAGCTTCAGGAGCAGTTGTTCCTGTAAAATCCGCAAAATCCACAGAAGAAATTTCATCAGCTTGACTAAACATTTGGTCAATAGCTAATTCGTTGATAGAATATTCATTTGCAGAAACTGAAAATGAAAATGCTACAAAAGCAATTAAAATAAATACTAGTTTTTTCATGTTTTTTTTATTGGTTAAGAATCGTGCAAATATATAATAATACAATACATTTTGCAACAATTTTTTGTTAACAGTTAATTTATAAACAAAAACACAGATCTTTATCTATCTTAAATACTTGTTTTTCAACAGATTACTTATTTTACAGAATATCCAGTATTGTAGTTTATAATCATTCTAAGCAGATTTTTTATTCTGAATAATATTTTCATGAAAATACAAATTAATGAAGTAAGACTAATGAAAACGATTGAAATTTTCAATTTCACAAAAAAGTATTGATATATTTGCAAAGTTCTAATTAGTGTTCGCAAGAAAATGCCAAATTCTTCCTTGCTTTTGCATTGACTAATTACACAATAAGTCAATGATTTTTGGCAGTTTAATAATGACCTAAAAACAATTTATGAAGTTCTCTAAATTAGTACTAAAAACAAGAACAAAACGTTAACTGGTTTATTACTTAAGATGTTGCCTATGAAAAAACAGATTAAAAGTTTATTATTAATTACTCTAACCTTACTCGTATCAGGGATTGCAAATGCACAAGCACCAAAATACAGCAACGAGTTTTTATCGTTGGGAATTGGTGCTCGCTCGCTTGCCATGTCCAATACGCACGTATCGTTCGTTGATGATGCTACGGCAGGCTATTGGAATCCAGCTGGACTTTTAAAAATGAATTCGGATCGTCAATTATCGCTGATGCACGCCGAATATTTTGCTGGAATTGCAAAGTACGATTATGGTTCGTTTGCCATTAAATTCGATGAACATTCGGCAGGAGCATTGTCCATTATCCGATTCGGAGTGGACGACATCCCAAATACTACAGAACTTATTGACAATCAAGGAAACATTGATTACAACAGAATTACTT
>JAQUHH010000206.1 GCA_028683685.1 Bacteroidales bacterium | reverse complement strand
AATCCCGAAGTTTTAATAAAACCAATTCAAGATGTTATTGATCATGGAGAGAAACCGGGCATGACTTTGCCGAGATTTTTACGCCTTCAAATAGAAACGGGTCTCGACAAAGCAATGGAAGGCTCGGTTTCAACCCGTAATGGACTCGAAACTCAGAAAGAATTTATCCTCAGCAATCCGATATCCCCGATTCATATTCAGGTTGTTGAAGAAAAATTAGAAAAATTCGACGAACTGGCAAATGCCAATAAATTTAAAGTGCCAAACTCGACTGAATTAAAATATGCATTTGAAGATATTGAAAGATTGCACGAAAACGACATTCAAAAATGGGATCAGATTAAAACGAGATGGAATGCTTTATTGGGGGACTTATCATTTTGGAGTCTATCTTATTGCTCATTCGCGCCTTATATCTATCCCTGGAATGAAGCACAAGATCCTGTTGCCGCTACAAAAAAGACACAGAATACAAGTCCTGGCATTTTTAAAGAAAGAGAAAAACTATTTCAAAAGTACTTCGGAATTAGTTTCTACGAAATTTTCGAACACCCAACTTTTTTGTGGGAGGTGAAATACAATTATATTGATTATTCTCAGGAATATGTTGAGTTTTTGATTGAAAAAATTTATCCCGAATGCAAACCTTTTAACCACTTATCCCGTGATTTGATTGCGCAAAAAGAATCCTTTTGTATGCCTGGCAAAGATTCAAAAGACAGAGAGATTAATCCTCAAAGTCATTTGCCATTGGAAAGAATGATAGAATTGTACGACAAAACATATGGTGCCGGTAGATACCACTCAAAATATGATGCAGTAGAGAAAAACGAATCTGCAGCAAAACCTTGGGATTTAAACAGTTTTAAATATTGTAAATAGAAAAAACTCATCACCGCATACGCTGCTACTTCTTTTTTGAAGTGTCCTTTTTTTAATTCATGATTAATGTTTTGCTAATTGACAGTAATGTTGCTTTTGTTTAAGTGATTGTTAGGGAAATATTTTTCTTTGGTTTTCAGAATGATTCAAAAAGAAAATATCATAATATTTCCTGTAGCAAGCGAAACAGTGAATAAAGATGCATGGAATCAAATGCATATTCAAAGTTTTGAGTATCTATTTCCATTTATAGAAGCTCCCGAAAAGACCAAAGTCTCTGATGCTAAACAAGGAAATAGTCAAAATAACGTCAACCAAAAAGGGGACGTAATTTCCGAAACTGGAAATTTAAGTGCCGAACAAGTTATACTTGCTTTTAACCATCTACCTGTTGATATTACGATTGTGGACGAAAATAATAGAGTCCTGTTTTTCAACAAAGCCAAAGATCGCTTTTTTCCGCGTTCCCCAGCTATTGTAGGAAGATTGGTTCAAAATTGTCATCCCCCTGAAAGTGTGCATATTGTTGAAGAAATTGTGGAGACACTTAAAACAGGGAAAAAAGATAAAGCTGATTTTTGGATTCAAATGAAAGGGAAGTTTATATTAATTCAGTATTTTGCTTTACGAGACGAAGAGGGTAACTTTAAAGGAGTTATTGAAGTAAGCCAGGATGTTACAGAAATACGAAATTTACAAGGAGAAAAGCGTTTATTAAATTGGAAATAATATGAAAAAATGGTTAGAAAATAAAAAAGATTTTGAAGAGTTTGACGTCAGAACATTAAAAGGAAATTTTTTACAGGCAATTGTTTTTAAAGCAAAAAAAATTCAAAAAGGGAAAGGTCTGCTTATTATTCAAAATTTTGAGCCCATTCCGTTGTACAATACAATGAAGAATTTAGGTTTTGTTTATCATACGGAAAAAGATACTGAAAATAATTATTACTGCTATTTTTATAGGGAAGCAGAAATTGAAAATGAAGATAAAGAATTACCATTTAAACCTATTGTAATTCCACGATATGCTGAAATTGACCCTAAAATAGCCGATTTAACAGTTCAGTTTTGGGATAATATCTGGAATAAAGAAAATCCAGCAATCGAATTTAAATATAAGCTTTTACTTTCATTGGCGAATGCATTAGGGGCAGGTCGGATACGACAATCGACCCGGGAAATCATTAAAGCTTATTATCTGGGGATAACTGTGGAGCAGCTAGAAGAGTTGTTTGCCTTGATTGTTTGGAATCAGGGGATAGGACATTTTTCCTCCGAAATTGCACAATCCTCCGTTTATAAGGTTTTTCTTATCATTAAAGATTTGGAGAAAAAAGGCAAAAAAAGAGATGAAATATTGAAGCTTTTAAACGAAAAGTTTGGAGAAAAGAACCCCGAAATGGGTTTCAATAATTAAAAGATAGAGGCTATGTTTGGTCGTTGCAAATCTGTTTGAAAGCAAATTTGTAACTGCCAATAAAAGGCTTATTATAATGTTTTATATGCTGTTTATTACAGTCAAATTTATCTGACTGACAATAAAATTACTCTATACTAAACTCTTTGGAGATTTTGTTTTCTCCAGAATGAAGAGTCATTGTATAGTTCCCTTTTTCTAATTCGGATAAATTTACAGTAAAAGTACTTTCATCTAAAATGGTGAACAAATGGCTTAGTGTTTTGCCGTTTTTGTCGCTGACAATAATTTTTTCGGGAATAAACTGACTTGTCTCTATCATGATTCGAGTTTTTGCTGGATTGGGATAGAGTTTAAAATCGAATGTAGCTTCCTTATTGTCAGTGCTAAAAGAGGTGTTTACAAGGAATATATACTCTATTTTATTCCCGAAATTAGCATTGAATATTTTGACAAATTCATCGCTTTCTGCCTTCCGAATCCAAATATGACCATTTCCATGCTTGTTGCCAAAAAAACTAAGACCATCACCGCCACTATCCATTAGTTCGAAAACATAGCACTGATTGTTTATAAGGGCGACGGTGTCGCTGTATAATTGATTGCTATCTAAGTTGTTGCGTGATGCTAGAAGCTTTCCATCGCAATCTCTAATTTCCCATGCATTCTCTTCGCTGGCGAGATTTGTTTTTAATTCAACAACAATTTTATCAGTATTAATTATATTTATATTTTGAATTTCGGAACGAAGAGAATTGTTTTTTGGATTTTGATCTTTTTTCAGATTGGTGGATGCGATTTTAGCTTCAAAAATTTGATTTTGAGCATTTTGCCATTCAAACGTGGGCAAAAAAATGGTGTCGGATTCCATAAAGTTTAGGTTTCCTGTCCACTTGTAATGTTCTGTTCTAAAGCCCACAACGCCATATTCTATATCCATTTCTGAAATGGGCTTGCTTCCGCTGTTGCGAACTACAATGATGGGACTCTTGAAAATTGGATTATGTCGGGCATAGGCGTTTTTGCGAGATGGAGCAATGATATCAATCATTTCGGCATCTTGAGAGAAATTTGGTTTTCCGTATGTAAAAATCTGAGATTCAATATAATAAAATGGACCTTGTTCGCCATTCCAGGTATAATCTTCAATGTCGAAATCAATTTCTACTGAATCTTTGTAATTAATGTAGGGCGTAATTTCATGGATAAATATTTTGCAAGGCAAACCCGGGCACCAATTGGCTCGATTGTAAATCCATGTTCCAGCTTGCGGATAGGTCGGATTTGACCCACATTTGTCGTTCCACATATTGGCACTAAACAATTTTTCTTGATTGATTTTCAAATTGTAATATCTCGAACAAAACTCAGCACAGGCATCTTCATTCACAAAACCGTGACCGCTGGGAATAAACTTGATGCTTGCTGCTTTCTCTTTTTTAGAAAATTTATAATTTAGAGGATACAAATATTGAGTTTCAAAATCTTGTGAGTTTTCATAATTGAAATATCCTTTCCATAAGTTGTTTATCGAAATTACGTTTCGCGGAGGTGTACCTACAATCATTTCAAAATCAAGGCTAACACTGAAACCGCTCGACCAGCCATCATAAAATGCTCTAATTTCAACGGAGTCTCTTAAAAATGGTGCAAAATCGGTAACATCAAAACTGTGGGTAATCGACCAGTCATTATTAAATCCAAACATATTGACATTCATATAATTTCCATATGGTGTCATGAGTCTGGCAAGTTCGTAGCCTATTTTTTCGGGTGCATTGGTGGAGTCTAATTTGCCACTGAGGCGCAATAATTCAATTTTGGTAGTATAATCCCATTCACCGCAACCGCCCGAAGCACAACCCAAGGTATAGTGCATTGTTATTTTTCGAAAAGATAAATTTTTCGATGGAAACAATCCCCACACATCACTATTTCCGTATGTTGACATGTCTGTTTTATCATGTACACGAATTTTTAGAGTGTCGCCTTCTTGGTGCTGCGAAAATAATAATGAAGAGAAAATAAGGAAAAATATTAAAAATGTTGATTTTTTCATATAAGAATGTTGGTTAATCGTTTTAGGTTGCAAATCTAATCATTTTATTTAAATTTCTACTGATTTTTGGACATCTATTAAAATTGTATTTTTCAGATTTGTTTTTTTAAAATGTTCATTTTAGATCGTTCAACCTTTTGGAAAAAAAGTTTTATCTTTAGTTTTAGAGGCTCTAATAAATCATTTCGTTTTTTTAAATACAGTTTCATATATTATGTGTTAGTCTCTGAAAATCAGAAGTAAATACCAATGATGGAATTGTTTATTTCTTTATTTAAGTGACGTTTTTTTTGAAATAGATTGGGGT
>JAQUHH010000205.1 GCA_028683685.1 Bacteroidales bacterium | reverse complement strand
AAAATTTTGTGCGTCGTACTGGACTCGAACCAGTGACTTCCACCCTGTCAAGGTGACACTCTAAACCAACTGAGTTAACGACGCTTTTTGAGAGTACAAAAATAATAAAAATATTGAATTTTCAACCCTCTCTCCATAATTACTTCATTTTAATAAACTGTTTCCGAATAATACCATCGCCAGTATTCACCACTAAAACATAAACTCCGGCTTGATAGGATGCAATATTAATTCTATTTGATTTTTCCGACAAAACCATCTCTTTTTGAACCAAGCTCCCTCTAATATCATATACAGAAGCAATCGATTGTTGATTCTTTCCAATCATTTCAACATAAATATAATCATTAGCAGGATTGGGATAAAGAAACAGATTATTAGAAGATAAAATATTATCAACAGAAACATCTGTAATGCAAAAGCGGGTACTATCTTTTGCTCCAAAATTGCTTCCTGATGGAGATTGAGCAATTTGTTCACCATTTAAAGTAAGAGAAAACTCGCCCACATATAAAAATCCAAAAAGTCCATTCAACCCATTATTTCCACTGTCGTAAATAATAAAATCATAACAGCCGTTATCGAGACACAAATTTTCTGTATACGTAGTTTGAGCCTCTAAAGTAGGATTTGAATATATGATAGTTCCATCCTCTTTTTTAAGTTCCCAAGTTGTTTCAGTGGGTTTATTGTCGGTTAGCACACTAATTTTCAAAGGAGCACCAATTTCCGTTACAAAAGGAAACTCAATAGTATCATTGGATAAATTTTGGTCTATTCCATTATTGGGAGATGATAAAAATGCCTTAAACTCATGGTTTCCAGCCTCCAATTGAACACCAGATAAGCTTACCGTAGCGCTGCTGCTAAAAGCTAAATTACCGGTCCATTCATGAACTTGCAAATAATCATTAATTTGGTAATAAATTTTCACAGAGGTAACTGGTGTTGCACCATTGTTGCGAATTTTGACCACTGGATTTATCACATTGTTGCAATTGTAATCTTTTGGTGATGTAACAGAAGTAAGAGCCATGTCCATATCAAACTCTGGAGTATTAAAATATTTTCCATCCAAGGTTACAACTCCCGAATTAGTAGGATCTAACCAATCTTTTAAACGTTTATTGGCACTTTCGTTGTTGTTATTGGTCCACGAATATGCAATTTTACCGTATCTATCATAGGAGTTATTTGTACAAGAAGCCTGTCCACCATGAAGTTGACCAACAATATGTCCATCGAAATTAAACAAAGCAGAGCCAGAAGAGCCTCCTTCGGTAGTTCCAAATTCCCAATTTGATACTTCCCAATGTGTATTTGGCGTGTTGCCATAACTGGAAGAAACAGAAGGATGAATATCTTTAGAAATCTTTTTCAAATCGCCTGCTGGATGATGCATGCATATTGTAGAATCAGCAGGAATATCGGCATTGCTCCATCCACAAAAGAAAACATTGTATTCTGCAGGAATATCATTATTCAACAACAACAATGCAAAATCTGAAGGAGAATCCGTGGCAACCAATTCTGCCCCATTGATAGATTGGTCAACAGGCCCAGTAGTGCCAATACACTCTTCGGATTCATGATTAAAAATAAAAATCCAATTTTGCGTATTTGCTGATTGTGTACAGTGGTTTGCAGTTAAAAAATAAGGTTTGGCATCTTCTGCTGTATTATTTACGATTGTACCGGTACAAACTGCAGAATTATTGGATGTTACAATAATGGCAACGCCTGTTTTTTCATTTTGCCAATCATCTCCCAAGGGACAATTTACATTAATATTACAGCTTCCTGAAGTTCCAAAAGGACCTCTGTTTTTAGCAAAAGTATCTCGATATCCATGAATAACTTTATTGATATTAATTCGTCCTTGACCAATTACATTGGCAGGTTCAAAATATTCTAAAACAATAGAAGAAGAAGCGATGGGAGCATTGGCGAAACTATATTGAGCATTGTTGTTTTTAGAAGTATATGCTCCTCTAACAATGGATTTATCGGCACTATAAACAAACAATCGAGCTCCATCTGGAATGTAAAACTGATTGCAAATGAAGTTTAACGAATGTGCATTTTGAGATTCAATTTTCAATCTCCACAGGCGATCTCCATTATCCATGGTTTCCCAAATTCCAGAATTCATCAAGTTGTAATATACATCAATGTCTTTTCCAAATCTAAAAGGCACTGCTTTTCCAATGTTTTGTTCGTCTTCGGCCAGCAAAGCCTGAACATTAATCGCGGGTATAATTTTAACAGGAATATCTGCTTGCAGATTATACTTATTAAAACTAATCGGAGAACCGCCTTCACTAATTTGTGCTTTAATACTGAATGTTAATACAATAGAAGCAACAACGGATAAAAATAAGTGTTTTTTCATTTTTAAAGTAAATTTATATTTTCAAAATAAACCGATGGCAAATTTAGAAAATATTTTCAGATAAAACTTATTTTCACAAAACTTTATCGCAGGACATAGGATATTGCCAAACTGACATTCGTATGATATAATAGTATGACACGAAGAAATAGAATACAAGCCTCAAGATTTTTTTTTCTAGCATAAACGATTAAAAAAACATCTTATTAAATATTTGTACGATTCATAAAACGATTCGCACATCATTAATTATTATCTTCTTTTAGAATTTAATTATTCACTCATAGGTTTATTTTCAAAAAAAGGAGGTGTATAAAACTTTGTAATTAAGAATATACGAAATCAGAGTAAATTGAATTTTTAGTTTTGAAATCGCAACTGCTAAAAAGAGTCAAAAAATGAAATATTGACAAATAAAAGGGAGAAAAGAAGCATAAAAATAAAAAAAGTTCAGCAAGACGTGTTTGGATATAAAAAATATATTACTTTTGCAGTCCGAAAAACAATTATCCACACCACAAATAAACCGTAAATTTATTTGTAGGAATAAAAAAAATGACTAACTTTGCACTCCTTTATAGGGGTTAAAAACGTATTAAATCAAGAAAATGAACACTTTAAGTTACAAAACTGTATCAGCAAATAAGAATACTGTTCAAAAAGAATGGATTGTTATCGATGCTGAAAATGCTGTATTAGGCAGATTGGCATCCGCTGCGGCGAAAATGCTACGCGGCAAGCACAAAGTTAACTTTACTCCTCACGTTGATTGTGGTGATAATGTAATCATCGTCAATGCAGAGAAAGTTACTTTAAGCGGAACAAAACTTAGCACTAAGCAATACGTAAGACACACTGGATATCCAGGGGGTCAACGTTTTACGACACCAGCTGAGATGTTAGAACGCAAACCTGAATTTGTTTTGGAACATGCCATCAGAGGGATGTTGCCTAAAAACCGTTTAGGACGTGAACTATTCCGCAATCTACATGTACATGTAGGTCCAGAGCATAATCATCAAGCTCAACAACCAAAAGAAGTTAACATCAATACAATTAAGTTATAATGGAAAAAATCAACACTTCAGGCAGAAGAAAAACAGCTGTTGCTCGCGTTTACCTAACCATGGATTCAAGTGCTACGGTAACCGTTAACGGTCGTGATTATACCGAATATTTTAAAACCCCGATGTTGCAATATAAAATTCGCCAAGCATTTATTTTAACTTCTAACGAAGGTAAATATAGCGTTAAAGCGAACATTAACGGCGGTGGAATTACTGGACAAGCAGAAGCTTTGCGTTTAGGTATCTCTAAAGCATTGTGCGAAATTGACCCAGAATATCGTCTTATTCTTAAACCTCAAGGCCTCTTACGTCGCGATCCAAGAATGGTAGAGCGTAAAAAACCAGGTCAACCAGGTGCACGTAAGAAATTCCAATTCAGTAAACGTTAGTATTATACTCGAATTACATTTTTCAGTTTAGTATCCAAATCATTAAGACTGCGAAGGCACTACTTTTTGATTGATATTGAAGGAAAGTAAACAATTTAAAAAAAACAAAAATGTCAAAAATCACATTCAACGAGTTATTAGATGCAGGTGCACATTTTGGTCACTTGCGTAGAAAATGGAACCCTAATATGGCTCCATACATTTTTATGGAAAAAAATGGTATTCATATCATAGATTTACATAAAACCATTGCAAAAATTGATGAAGCGGCTTCAGCCATGAAACAAATTGCAAAATCAGGTAAAAAGATATTGTTTGTAGCAACAAAAAAACAAGCCAAAGACATTGTTGCTCATCACGTATCAAAAGTGAACATGCCTTACGTTGTTGAACGCTGGCCTGGTGGTATGCTTACCAACTTTGCGACCATTCGTAAAGCAGTTCGCAAAATGACAACCATTGACAAATTGATGGCCAGTCCATCATTTAATGATATTTCTAAACGAGAGAGACTTCAAATTCAACGAGAAAGAACCAAACTTGAAAAGAACTTAGGTTCAATTTCAGATTTAAATCGTTTGCCCTCTGCTATTTTTGTAGTTGACGTTTTGAAAGAACATATTGCTGTTGCAGAAGCTCACAAACTAAATATCCCGATATTTGCGATTGTGGATACAAACTCAGATCCCCTATCCGTTGACTTTCCCATTCCTGCGAATGATGACGCTTCAAAATCAATCTCTGCGATTATAAAATCAATGACAGACGCAATTGAAGAAGGATTAAGCGAAAGACAATTTGATAAAGACAAAAAAAACACGGATGATGATAATGAAGAATTGGAAGAAAACAAATCAATTCGCAGCTTAGAAGAAA
>JAQUHH010000204.1 GCA_028683685.1 Bacteroidales bacterium | reverse complement strand
TATCATTCTGCGTATTTGGGCGATTTGCTGGTAACGGCTTATTCGCAGTTTAGTCGAAATCGCACCTTTGGACAAATGATAGGACAAGGATATTCTGTTGCTTCTGCTAAACTAGAAATGAAAATGGTGGCGGAAGGCTATTTTGCTACTCAGTGTATCCACACCATAAATGAAAAATTCAAAGCAGAAATTCCAATTATTGATGCCATTTATAATGTATTATTTTTGAAACGTTCCCCTGCAGTAGAGATGCGAAAAATCATTAATGAGATTCGTTAATATCTGAATTAAAAGATGTTAAAAGCTAATTTCAAGTAAGTTAACAATGTATTTTTGCATTATGAATAGTGCACGGATAAAAATCATTATTATTACTATGACAATGGCTCTTGTAGGGTTGGTTGGCTTGCAACTCTACTGGATTCGCGGAGCTATTACGGTAAGAGAATCCTACTTTATTGCCAATGTAAATGAAGCTGTAAGCAACGTTTTATATACCATTGAAAAAATCGAATTTGCAAAACAGATGAAAGATCCGTCGGCTGGTCTATCACCACTTTTGTTAATTGATTCCTTGAATCGGGAGATTATTCGCAAAATGGAAGACGAAATGACGCATAGTGTTAAGAATAATTTTGATTCAGTAGCGGATGTTCATGGCAGAATTAGTGTTGAGTTTTATGGTAAGAACAATTTTACTCAAGTTGACTCTCCTGTTTCTCCTATATTTTCAGAATTGGGAACCAATTCAATCGAATTATCTAAATCTTTAAATTCGGAAGTTATTCAAGATTCGATTGTTCCTTTGCACAAAGAAAGTTTATTTAATCAAGTGATTGAAAGTTTACTGAATTACAGTCATTATCGACCCATTGAAAAGAGAATCAATCCACAACTCTTAGATTCGTTATTATATATTGAACTCAAAAACTATGGAATAAAAACACCTTATGAATTTGGGATTTATTCGCCAGTTCAACAAAAATTATCTATGGAAAAAAGTGGTAATTTTTCAGATGAATTGATGAATAAAGGTATGATTTTCAATCTTTTCCCCAGCGATGTTTTTTCGGAACCACAATATTTGTTGATGTATTTTCCAAAAGAGACCGAATATTTGCTCAAGCAAATGTGGGTAATGTTGTCGGCTTCTTCCATTTTGATTATTTCTATTATGCTTTTGTTTGCATATACGATTTCAACCATTATTCGTCAAAAGAAATTATCGGAGCTTAAAAATGATTTCATTAATAATATGACACATGAGTTTAAAACGCCTGTGTCTACGATTGCTTTGGCTTGCGAAGCATTAAATGATCAGGATATTATGAATTCTGAAGAACAGGCTCAAAGCTATATAAATATTATTAATGATGAAAATCAGCGTTTGGGAATTATGGCGGAAAAAATTCTACAAACAGCCATTATGGATAAAGGAGAAGTGAAATTAAAAAGAGAAATTCTCAATGTACATGATGTGTTGGATGATGTGATTGAAAGGATGAAATTGCCTATAAAATCAAAAAATGGAATTGTTTTTAAAGATTATTCTCAGACCGATTGCATGATTGTTGCCGACCGCTTTCATATTGGAAATGTGTTTTATAACATTATGGATAATGCGATAAAATATACTCCCAACAATCTAATATTAAATATCAAAACACGTATCGTTAAAGATGGAGTCGATGTTTATATTACAGATAATGGAATTGGCATAAGCAAAGCAAACGTGAATAAGATTTTTGAAAAACTGTATCGAGTTCCTACGGGCAATATTCACAATGTGAGAGGTTTTGGATTGGGGTTAAATTATGTTAAGAACATAATCTTTTTACACCGGGGAAACGTTAGTGTGGATAGTGAATTGAAAAAAGGAAGTACGTTTAAAATATTTTTACCACAAATAGATAATTAATATGGAGAAAATTAGAGTATTATTAGCTGAAGACGATCCCAATTTGGGTAAGGTCTTAACCACGTATCTTGAAGCCAAAGGCTTTGATGTTGACTTATTTGAAAATGGAGAATTGGCATTTAGGAGTTTTATGAACAGTCATTATGATATTTGCTTGTTGGATATTATGATGCCAGTGAAAGATGGCTATACTTTAGCTCGAGAAATTCGTACTCACAATACAAAAATTCCTCTGTTTTTTATTACGGCTAAGAATATGCATCAAGATGTGTTGGAAGGATTTGATACTGGAGCTGATGATTACATCACAAAACCTTTCAGCATGGATGAGCTTTTGGTTCGCGTGAAAGCCGTTTTGCGAAGATCGGATCCGGCTCTTCTTGGCGAAAAACAACAAACCTCTTTTACCATTGGAAAATATACGTACGATTACACGCGTCAAATATTGAGTATTGATGGAAATGAGCAAAAACTAACTTCAAAAGAAGCTGAATTATTGAAAATGCTTTGCGAAAAGAAAAATGACATTTTGGATCGCTCTTTTGCTCTTAAAAAAATATGGAATGACGATAGTTATTTCAATGCTCGAAGCATGGATGTGTATATTACAAAATTGAGAAAATATTTGAAAGAAGACTCGGATATTGCATTGATGAATGTGCATGGTATTGGTTTTAAATTGGTCGATTCAAAATAATGTAAAAATGGGTCCTTCGACTATTCTGAAGAGAAATAATCGGAGGATCTTTTTTTTGACAAAATGCTAAATAACAGAGGTTTATCCTTATGAAAATCAAAAGCTTTACTAAAGTAAATGCCATGTTTCTTGCTTGCCAAAGCAAATGTTTTCATAAAAATAAGAATACAGAAAAAAGCTCTTTTCTTAAAATAGCATACCGAATAAAAGCGTTTTTGCCATTTTTGATTTATTCAAAAACTAAACATGCTGCACATTCACCATTTTTATATGATTTTATACTTTCTGTGTTTGAAAATTCTCAAAAAAATCTTCATTTAGAAAAATGTTTTTATGAGAAAAAATTACTTTTTCAAAATCATTCAGAAATTGAAATATGTGATTTTGGTACGGGACGTATAAATGCTCATAATTATGTTACCAAAGTCTCTCTTCAAGCCAAAAGATCATTAAAAAGCAATCGGGAAATTCGTCAAATTTTCAATCTTGTTGCTAAATATAAACCCAAGCAAATCATTGAATTGGGAACCTCTTTTGGGATTACAAGTATGGCAATGGCGTTTGCTTCAGAAGAATCTTCTATCTTAAGTTTTGAGGGATGTCCGAATACGGCTGAATATGCCAAACGAAATTTCCAAAAATACAATTTGAACCAAATTTCTGTCGTTCTTGGCAATATTGATGAGGTTTTGAGTTCTTCTTTATCAGGGCTTAATGCCTTTGATATGGCTGTTGTTGATGCCAATCATACCTATCAAAATACCTTGGATTATTTTTTTATGCTAAAATCCTTGCGGAATTCAAAAAGCATAATTATCTTTGACGATATTCATTGGTCGAAAGAGATTAATAATGCATGGCAGAAAATTAAAGCCGACGAAGATGTTACTTTAACGGTTGAAACTTGGAATTATGGGTTTGTGTTTTTTAATTCAGATTTAAGCAAGCAAGATTTTATTATTCGAAAATAGTATATTATGAAAAAAGAATTGATACAAATTACGGGAATTTCAAGGTTTTACTATATGGGAGTAGAAACCGTTAAAGCCTTGAAAAGCATTGATTTGAATATTTTTAAAAACGAATATGTTGCCATTATGGGACAATCGGGTTCAGGCAAAACTACTTTGATGAATATTTTAGGTTGCTTAGATACGCCAACTGAAGGAACGTATCTGCTAAATGATAAAGATGTGAGTAAAATGACCGACAACAGTTTGGCTGAGGTTCGTAACAAAGAGATTGGTTTTGTTTTTCAAACATTTAATTTATTGCCTCGAATGACGGCTTTGGAGAATGTTATGTTGCCCCTTGTGTATGCTGGATTTAATAAAAAAATGAGGATTGAAAGAGCGAAAACTGCATTGGAAAGGGTTGGACTGGTAGACCGGATGACCCACCGCCCCAATGAGCTTTCGGGAGGACAACGGCAAAGAGTTGCTATTGCTCGGGCTATGGTGAACAATCCTAGTATTATTTTGGCGGATGAACCCACTGGAAATCTCGATTCCAAAGTCTCGGACGAAATTATGCATCTGTTTAATGATATTCATCAAGCTGGAAATACGATTATTTTGGTGACTCATGAGGAAAATATTGCCATGTACGCCCATCGTATTGTTCGACTTAAAGATGGTGAAATCGAAAAGGACTACATAAATAATGAAATTAGATTGTCGGAAGTATAATAATTTTTTTGCATCAAACAATCGAAGGGTTTTAGGGTTCTATTTGGTAGAAATTAAAGCTTAAATTCTGCTTTTTAATGGAATCGCTTTTTTTCGATTTAGAAATAATTGCGAAAAAATAAAATATTTTTGAGATGGAAAACAAAGACTGGAAAATATATACAAAAACTGGCGACAAAGGTGAAACATCCTTGATTGGTGGAACCAGAGTGCCAAAATATGATGATAGAATAGAAGCATATGGAACTTTGGATGAATTAAATTCATTTTTAGGAGTAGTGTATGATAGTGTTGATAAAGAAGATGTTAAGAATGTTTTACAGACTATTATTGAACACGTTTTTATAATAGAATCTTTGGTTGCATACGACAAGTCGTCTGGCGAAGAAATTACTTTGCCTCAGATTTACGATCAAGATGTGCTTTTTTTAGAAAATGAAAT
>JAQUHH010000203.1 GCA_028683685.1 Bacteroidales bacterium | reverse complement strand
GCCGTTTTTTCGGACTATTTTACTGTTACAATAAATACAATTTTTTGTTCATAACCTTTGACCTCCCTTAAATCCTACAAAATTAACCTTTTTCAGCATTTTTATCATGAATTTTGTCCATTACGCCTCGTCTGCATATCGTTTTAACTTTTGAAAGAGTGCTTCGGCTGCACTACTGTTCATAGTATTGTGTTTGTTTTTTATGTCTGCAAAAAGCATATTGTCCGTTGCTTTGATATCATAACCGCTCAAATTTCCTGCTTCAAAACCTTTTATGCCGCCCAAAATTTGTTCGTGAAAAGTTCCGATTGAATTATTGATTGATTTGTCAATCTGTCTTAAAATCTCTGATTGTATTAACTTTTCTTCGTCAATGTCATTGAATTTTGAGTCGAAAGTTAATTTGATTGTGTCAACCTTATTTGAGTAAAAATTCTTCTTTGTGATGTTGTTTTTCGCCTTCAAATATGCGTTGTGAAGAATCCCTATACAGGTCAACAAATGTTCGTCAGATATAAAGTTTACGTATTTATTTTTCATTCAATCGTGTTATTATTAAAATAGCAAAGTTAGTATTTATTGTTGATTCTCTGTCTCGGACACGGTCTTTTTAAAATTACCCCCAACTATTCGTATTTTATTAATCGTTTCCCCACAAAAATACAAAAAAAACAAATGATTCACATTTTCTCAAATGTATCTTGAAAAAATCATTATTAACCTTAAATTTGAGAAAAATTAGAAAATAAAAAAGCCTCACAAATGCGAAATCGATAATTTGTGGGTGATACTCCACAAACTCAACCTCCTCCTCCGTTGAGCCATACAAGGCATAAATCTGACAAAAAAAACTCAAAGTAAGTCACTTCAATTTTAATTATTTATAGTTGCATAGTAATTTAAAAACATGCCCGAACAAACAAGCATAGAATACAAGCAAAGCTGGCATTACTAATCAATATAATACCAATACTTATGTCAAATTAGTCCATTGAGTAGTAGTAATATTTTGACTTTACAAGGGGTTGCAACCCCTTATAAAAAGAAAGTATATGCTAAAATGGTTTGATAAACTTAATAAGGAAACATGCGTTGCAACCCCTTGTAAAAGAAAGTATAAAGGATAATTATTGAATTGGACTATTATAAAAAATATTTTTCATTGATAATCATTATGCTTGTAATAAAAAGCAATATGCCTTAATGAATTAACATCAAGGCACTCGCTAAGTGAAGTTCCAGCAGAACGACACGACAAAAGTATAGCTTTTTCCATGAAAAGTCAAGTGATATATTGAAAATCTATTAAAAAAATCGTTTAATCCTTTTTCACTCTTGATGTTTCAATAGGAATTTCAGGGACTAACTTCGGAATTGAATCGAAAAATTGATGTAGTTTTTCATGATTGCCATCGATGCTATCGGTTAATAAAATGGGCAAAACAGTATCATCAATTGTAATTTCGGACATTCTGGCTGCTTTGAAATTCTCTGTCTTGATTTGAAATTTTCCTTTTAGCAGGTTAAATGTTGTTTCACCAACACAAATGATGAGTGAAGGCAAAATAAACTTAAATTCTGTTTCAATTTTTTGGTAGCAATTATCGAATCTTTCTCTAAATCCCTCATCATCGTATTCTTTTTTTTCATTGACGCATTTTATGCAACTTGTTATGTAACAATGCTCTATGCTTAACCCAATTCTATTTATGATTTCAGTCCTTAATTTGGTGATGTAATCATAATCTCTAAACGGAATTCTTGTATCGATTACAAATACTGATGGATAATCAATAAAGGCTTCTATCATTGACTTTGAATTGCTTAAGCCACCTAAATACTCACATTTTCCGCATGACCAACCCAAACTAATTTTTTCAACAATTAATTCTTTGAGAAAGATTTTGCAATACCCATTTGATTTATTATCCGATAGCTTAATCAATGCATAACCAGCTTCCATAATGTTATAGGGTGTGTCTTCTGTAATGCGATTTAAATCAAAGGTATTACAAGGCAAAAACTCATATGGTTGTAAATACTTACTTTGTTCGAATGAAATAGAATTGAAAGTAGCAAAATCTTCTTGTAATTTTTGCGAAAGATGTTTCACATTTAATGGATGTTTGGGTGCATATTCTCGCAAATATGGCTCAGTACCATATTGATATTCATAATGGTAAAGCCCAAAATGGACAGATTCAGTTTTTTCAAAATCTACTTCAGATATGTCGTAAAAAGACTCGACACATGATATAATCATTCCTGCCTTTATGGCCTGTTTAAAAGATACTTCCCAACCGTATATGTCTTCAATGTAATATAATCGATGATGATAAGAAATTTGAATAATAAAATCATCATTGTTTTCTTCATTTTCCAAGTATTTTTCAAATTGCAAATCTTCCCAATTATAGCCTTCTGCCAAAACGAAAAATCCAGTAAAAAACAAATATTCATTTTCAATAATATCATCTGTTATTTTTCTAAGATTTTCAGTTGTACACTTACTAAGTATAGCGTCCACCAGTTCTTTACTTAAGGTAAACTCTCGCAAATGCTTAGATAATGGTTTTGAGTTTAATCTAAGAAATTCATCAAAATAACTTTCTAATTGGCAAGCTGCTGCTACCATTCCCGAATCGGATGAATTGAAGAAGGCAATATTACCATCTTTATCCACAGCAAACCAATTGGTATTCATGCTGTGTCCAGCAGGATAATCTACTTCTTTCATGGTAAACAAGTTTTAAATGTGATGCTGTTTAATGCTTCCATAATACTTTGATAATTGTATTTTTCCAATGGTGCTTTACTCGGACTGAATGAACAAAATCCAACTTTTTTATCCCAACTTATGGAACAAAATTCCTTACTGGGACTGCAATTCGTTAAACAACTTGTGGATTGAAAATTAATTCGAGAAGCAACCTCCGCCACCTCTTTGGCTGTGGGTACTAAGTCGAATTTTCGAGGAACAAATATGATGTTTTTTTCAGAAAATCCGATAGCGTATAATTTCTGTGTCAACTGTTTTGCTTCGGCAATTTGATGACTTGAAATGAACAGATTTATTCCAATACGGATGTCGTATCGACTAATTCTTTTTAACATCTTAATTGTTTCGCTAACCTCTTTTTTATTGCTGGGGTTATGAATGGTAAGATGAATTTTGTCGGGACGATTTTTAATTAAAAGCGAAAAAATTTCATCCTGATAAAGTGGCAAACCATTACTTGTAACACTTACAAATAGATGAGGTGTAAGAGCGGAGATAATTTCGAAAATGCCTTTGTATTCAAAAGGTTCGCCACCACCAAACGAAAAGGCTTTAACCCCATTTATCGAGCAGTCCAACGCAAGTTCAATGACTTCGTTCGTTTTCCACATATTTAAACCAGATGATGAGCTGTTGTTGTAACAGAAATCACAGGCTTTGGTGCAAAAGTTACTCAAATCTAAAGAAATTCGATCAACTTGGGATAACTTCATAGCTTTGCTTTTCTGAATTTAAAAATTTTTGGTTTTTTGCCACCATTTTTCTTCAAATATAATACTTTTCCGTATTTGTATTTAAAAAAATCAAATAATTTTTAATGATGTAATTTAATAATAGCTTAATTATCTTTGTGTTATAAGTAGTATTTAAGTTATTCCAGCACAGTTGCTTTTAATCAAGACGAAATATTTTTTGATAAAAAGTTTGGTTTTTAACCGAACTTATTGTATTTTTGCAAATTAATATTTGAAAATGAGAATTGTTGGTAAGAAAATTATTTTAAAAATTAAAAAGAAAAACATTGGAAATAGGAAACTATGTAGCGAAATTGATAATTTAATTAGTGATTTAGAAGGTTTTGAACCAAGTAAGCAATATTTAAAAGACATAAGAGAAGATGCTGATTGTGTTCACAGTGATGGGTTTTATTTTTTCAATATCAATATTCATAGAACCCTAATTCTAATTGAATTTGATGTAGAGGGTGAAGCTACAATAGTATGGGCAGGGTCGCATGATGAATATGAAACGATATTTAAAAACAACAAATCAACTGTCGAAAAATGGTTGAGAATTAGAAATTACATAGAATAGATGAAAACACATTTTGACATAGAAGAATTAATTAAAAGTAGTTCAATCACCAATGAATTGGACTATGAAAGAGCCTTAATTGCGGATAGAAAACTCCGATTGTTGGCAAAGGATAATGATTATTTCAAAAAGCAAAGAAAAAAATTACGAGATTTAATTGAGGCATACGAAAAAATCGAATGGAATAATGTCGACAATATTGATGAAAACAAACTTGTTGAAAGTGAAAAATCAGAATACATTGCCGATTTAGAAAGAGATTTTTTGGGGAAAAGGAAACAGATTATACGACAAAAACTTAAAAAATTGGATTTAACTCAAGAAAACTTGGCTACTTTTTTGGGACACAAAAGCAAAACACACATGTCGGAATTAATGAATGGCATTAAGCCATTTACACTTAAAGATTTGATAATTATTAGCCGTTTGCTTAAAATTGATATCAAATTGCTTATTCCAGTCTTTTTATCAAAAGAGGATCAAAATAACATACAACAAGTGATTGCTAACTTAGATAAACCAAAAGTTAAACTCTCAAAAAAAGATTTAGTTTTTGCTTAAAATTCAAATTTTTTAGGACCAAGTATTAAAAACTCCTTTCCACAATTCGGTTGGTGAGTCTGCGTTACACTAAGACTCTCGAAGTGTCGAACCACAATTTCATCCT
>JAQUHH010000202.1 GCA_028683685.1 Bacteroidales bacterium | reverse complement strand
ACATCTTGTTCATTTTTTATTGTTTGTAGTTTTAGCATTCACAGTCAATAATTTAAAAGCTCAACAAGTTGTTACCAACGAAATATTTTATCGTACATATCAACAAAGTATGTGGCAAGAAGGAGAAGCTTTTACGATTGACTTTAATTTTGATTTATTTCAAATATATGAATCAGGACAAAATAATATGGGCTCTATTCAAGACATATTAGGTGCACAATTTGGCGCCATCATCAGCATCGACTGGTGGTTGCTTTTTGGTTCACACATTTCGTATAACGGCTTTAATGGAGGAGAAATAGATGTGCAATATCCCATTGAAGCGACCTTGCAGTTTCCAGATGACCAACAGTTTAATCAAGGAGATATTGTAACCATCTATTCCGAATATGAAGTGCTAGATGATTGGCTTTTGAATACCCGTTTCCCAGTTGAAGGAATATTTGAATTTGGAATTGACTTTGGCTTTGGCGTTGATGTTTCTGCTGAAATTTGCATGTTTGGGTGTATTGAAATTGATATTATTGATTACCAAGTCCCTGCCGAAACCATTAACATCATCGACATTAATACCTTTACTGGAATTGCTCATTACCCTTGTTTGGTTAATAATCAGTTACAAATATGTGAATCACAGGTTTTGCCTATTGTTTTTAACAATTTAGCCGGAATTGGTCTCAGTGGCGTAGTTTCAATTCCCTATGTTGAAACTGTTTCGTATCTCGATCCTGCTACAAAAAACCTATACGCTCATGGTGATAGTGCATATATGAATCTAGAGTTGGATATTATTCAATTTTTAATGGCACTTTCGGGTCCAGGTTCTTCGATTTATGAAATTTTATCTGCTCTGGAAGGAAGTATTGATTTAGGGGGCGGTATTTTGCTTACGTATGATTTATTAGATATTACTTTCCGTGTTAAAAATTATCTTGTTCAAGATATTACTTTCGACCCAACAATTTGGACAAAAGTTACTTTCCCTGTAGCAGTTGAATATACCGAAACTAATCCAGCAAACAATGACGAAACTGTTAATTCAGGTTTTGCTAGTACCATCTTTTTTGAAGTCGACAACAATTTGAATTTTAAATACCCATGCAATGGGTATCCTGACATGACTTTGGATTTAGCTCATATCATGACCAATAAATTCACAAACAAAACATGGGATAGTATCACTTTTGCATTAATTATCCAAGCTTTTACTTTCACATTAGAACTTCCTTCCGTTCCTTTTAAAGCCAATGCTTATATTCCTGAACTCTGTTTTGACGTTCCCGTGGAAGGTCAAATGCAGCAAATTTGCCAACCCGCTTTTCAAATGCCAGAAATTGAAATTCCAGAAATTGATTTAAGTTTTTCCATTGGTCCTTTAGTTGATATAACTATTCCTTTGGGATATTTACCCATGACATGGTATAACAGAACGTGGCAGTTAGCCGGATTTCAACCAAATATTCCAGGAGATATTTTTCCGCAATTGGAGGGCAACTTCGACACCCTTATCGATCCTATTGTTATTACGCCTAATCTTCCCATGGAATTGGTATTGTCGGGAACCACCGTTTTTTGTTATGGAGATACTAGTGGAGCTTTGATTGCGACGGCTATTAATGCAACTCCTCCTTATACTTTTATTTGGTCTACGGGAGATACTATTATTACAACAAACAATAGTGACACTTTATTTCTTGTCAGTGCGGGTGATTATGGAGTTACTGTTACTGATGCAAATGGCTGCCTTGATTTTAAAGAAATTGATATTCCTCAAAATACAGAAATATTCATTTCTCTTTCAAAAACAGATGTTTGGTGTGCTGGCGATCCTTCGGGAGAAGCCATTGCTCTAGTTTGGGGCGGAACACCAGGCTATATTTATACGTGGCTGCCTTATGGAAGTGATGGTCCTGTAAACTCGAATATTTATGCAGGAACATATACCATTGTAATTACTGACTTTTTGGGTTGTCAAAAACAAGACTCTATTAGTCTTGTTGAAATTAATCCCAAAGCACCCATTGATATTACATATTCTCCAGATGCAGGTTGTCAGCCACTGAGCGTTCAGTTTCATAGCATTCATCCAGCAGATAGCAACGAATTTTTCTGGGATTTTGGAGATGGTGGACTTTCAACCGAACAAAATCCACAATATACTTTTGAAGATTCTGGAAATCAAACTATTAGTTTTACTATTACAACTCCTGTAAATTGCGATAGTACTCGGATTTATGAAAATTTAATCACCGTATATCCATTGCCTGTTGCAGACTTTGATGCAATTCCAGAAGTCTTGAAAAAAAGCGATGATCCTAGTTGGACCATTCAGTTTTATGACCAATCAGAAGGAGCCGTTGTTTGGAATTGGGATTTTGATGATCCAGCCTCGGGGAATTACAATACATCAGATTTACCTAATCTAACTCATGCTTTTACTTCCGAAGATTCATACAATGTTGAACTTATTGTAACAACAGAACACGGTTGTGTAGATACTGCTTATAAAGTAATTTGGATTATTGATGATATTTTGGGATTCTCCAATGTTTTCACTCCAAATAATGATGGAGTCAACGATTATTTTGTTATCAAAAATGTTGAAAAATACCCCGAAAGTTTCTTGCAAATTTTCAATAGGTGGGGCAATTTAGTATATCAACAATATGGATATCGCAATGATTGGGATGGTAGAAATGCAGCAGACGGAACAAACTATTTCATTTTGAAGTATGTTTTTAAAGGAGAAGAAATGGAATATTCTGGTACATTTACTATTATTCGATAGGCATATTAGTGAACGTTCTCACTCTTGAAAAGACGATTATAAATGTGTTTTGCAAAGTCAACAAGATTTTGGTTTATAATCAAATCTGCGAATTAACAAATCTGCCGTTAGGATACGGTTATTTTGTCACCCCTGAAAATTATAAAAATTATAGATATTTTATTTTTCGAGAATTTATGAATTGTTCCAAAATCAAAGATTTTTATAATTCAGAACCGTTCACTTGGTATCCTTTTTTTGTTCATGCAAAGCCGCCAAGATTTTGTTTGTGAATAAAATTTGCGAATTATAAAATCAACTAATCAGTGAATTAGTCTCTCGCAAATACAGAAAATTTTGATAATTATTTTCTTTGCAACTTAGCTATAAAAGCTATTGAGAGATAAAGACTTAGTTCTTTACTGCTTTCATAAATAAATCCAGATAAAAAAACTAAAACATTAATTGCATTTTATTTTTATTTCGCCATCCGGCTTGGCTGGAATATTTTACAAAGAAAATTTTTAAATCTGCTTGAGAGTCGTAATCCACAAAATATATTTTTTTATCCGCTTGACTTGAGTATTCAACAAAGAACCATTTGCCATCATTTTGACCTGCCTGACTTGAATAATCAACTTTGTAGACCAGTAAATCAGCTTGGCTTTCATAGTCAACGACAAAAACTTTTACATCTGCCTGACTTGAATAATCTACGGTAAATATTTTTTGACCGAACAAAAAACCAACTGTCATAAAAAAGACTAAAGGGAATATTTTTTTCATAATATAATATTTTTTAAACCAAATAATTATGATTGAAATAACTATGCCAAAGTTTAATACAAATGTATCTAGTTAAAAATCAATGGATGTTCTATTTTTGTCCAATAATGCTTCTTGCCATTTGCCAATCACGATATTTGTTCCAAAATGCACATATAAGTTTTTGGTTTTGGTGGCATTCGTAAAAGAAAATACATTTTCAGTAGTAATAAAACCATGGCAAGGACCTAGCTTAAGTGATAAGGCAAGTCCCAATTTTGACCACTGAGCTTTACTGATACCATACGAAGCTCCAATTTGGAATATCCGACCAAAACTACGTTGATAAGAAACGGTCAGCGAAGGAAGCATTATTCCATTAACGAAATCAGTTCTCAAATAACCACCAAATTTATTGTGTGTTTTTAAAATGTAATAAGCATCAAAACAAACTTTAGGATTTAACCAAGTTGTGTATGAATTTCGTGTAGTATCCGAAAAATTGAATTGATCCGATAATGTATCAGCTACTTCCTGAATAATTCCACTATTAATTTGGTTACCAGCAAACAGATGGCTCAAATCTATACCTCTAAAGGTAAATTCCTCATTAACCATATTCGTAGAAAATTGTTGTGCATTGGTATTCCAGTGAATAAAACCAAGATCATGAACGCTCGCACCCACTGCCAACTCATCTGAAAAACGATATACACTTCCAAAATCGAAAGCAAATCCACGGTTTTTATACAAATCGCTTTGATCGAAATTTCCATCTGCATCAACAACAGAAGCAATATTTACATCGAACTCGCTTTTTACCGTTAAGAAATAGTTATCTGGATTGGTATGCAAATAAAAATAGGAGTTTTCTGTATTTACATTTGCAAATCCTTGCAAATATTTTGCTCGAATTCCAATATTGATACGATTGGTTAAATTTCGCTGATAACCAATGGCTGATTCAGAAAAAACACTTGCATTAATCCTGAGTTTTTTCATTTCCAAAGCTTTATCTTCATCTAAAAAAGCAGTATTTCCATTAATCAGCAATGTAAACATATCCCCTGGATAAGAAAAATCAAAATTGGTTCTAACACTTTGTGAAAAAGTAAAAAAATTGTTTTTAACTCTAAACCCAAAATCTAAGATATTCACTTTTAAATCAAGGGAGGTTAAGTTGTTTTTGGAAAAGACTTTAAGAAAAGATTGTTGGTCAACATATAAAGAGTCATCCGAAC
>JAQUHH010000201.1 GCA_028683685.1 Bacteroidales bacterium | reverse complement strand
TCTTAGTATCCATTTCGGACATGGGTTTAATGGCAAAAGTCGGAAAAAATAGCGTTTTGGTCTCCGCCCACTCCATTGTAGATGCGACTCCCATAGAAGGAGTGAAAATTGATTTTATCAGCACCAATAATCAGAAAATTCATCAAGCCTCCACCGGAAAAGATGGTTTTTTACTAATAAATGATACCGAAAAACTGTTTAAAAACTTTTCTATCGGAATGATTACAGCTCGCCATGGAGAAGACTTTAACTATCTATTTTTCAACCATAGTTCGGTCGAAACTTCCCGATACGAAGTGGGCGGAAAATATACCGGAAATTCAGAATTTGATCTGTTTATTTATGGAGACCGAAAATTGTATCGTCCTGGCGACTCAGTATACATTAATACTATTGTAAGAACGTTGAATTGGCAAACTCCAGAAAATATTCCATTAAAATTTAGAATTGTAAATCCAAGTGGACGACTGCTCACCTCTTTCCGTAAAACGAGTAATTTAGAAGGTGCTACCGAAATTGCATTTAAACTCCCTGATGCTGCCATAACAGGCACATATACGATAGAAGTTTATTCTGGCAACGATGTTTTATACAACAGTTACCGATTTTCGTGCGAAGAGTTTATGCCCGACCGAATTTCGGTAAAAGTAAAATTGCCAAAAACAGACTTTCAACCCAAAGAGTCATTCAACCTTGAAATAATGGCTGAAAACTTTTTTGGAACTCCCGCAAGCGGTCGAAAAGTAGAAAATGAAATGTCCCTTCGCAGATCCATTTTTTCTCCTAAAAAGTACAAAGATTATAATTTTGAAGTCTCCATTCCTCAAAATTTCAATATTGAAAATTCGGTAAAAGACACCAAAACCAACAAAAAAGGAGAAGCTTCAGAAACATTTTCAATTCCAGATCTTCAAGGAATTGGAATGCTTTCAGGAACTATCTTTACCACTGTTTTTGACGAAAACGATCGTCCCATTAACCGCCATAGCAGATTTAGAGTAGCCACTCAAGATGTATTTTATGGAATAAAACATTTTGACAGCTATGTGAACACTCGAAAACCTTTGAAATTCAATCTTTTAGCATTAAACAAAGATGAAAAAGCGGTATCTGCAAATGCTCAAGTAATTATCATTAGAAATGAATACCATAGTGTAATTCAACGCAGTGGAAGCAGTTATAGATACAATTCCAACAAACGAGAAATTGAAGTATTTAACAAAAGCATCAATTTTGTCAATGGAATTGCTTCGCTTGATTTCACGCCAACGGTATCTGCAGAATATGAAATAAAAATATATGGCAACCGAGAACATGGGTATGTAGGACGAAAATTCTGGGCTTATGGAGCCGGTGATACGGATTTTTCAAGTTTTGAAGTAGATAAAGATGGAGAAATCATCATTGAACAAAATAAAGAGACCTATTTTACTGGAGAAAAAGCAGAATTGCTGTTCAAATGCCCTTTTTCTGGGAAATTAATGGTCACCATCGAACGTGCGGATGTTATAGAATACAAAGTTTTACCCATTGTTGACAAAACAGCACAAATGACTTTAGATATTAATGAATCGCATTTGCCCAATATTTACATTTCGGCAACCGCCATCCGACCGCTAAGCAACAACGACATTCCGCTAACCGTAGCCCATGGATATGCTTCCTTAGGAGTTGAAAACAAAACGTATCAAATAAAACCGACCATCAAAGCTCCGGCATCCGTGATGTCGCGCAGTCGACAAACAGTGGAAGTGACAACTCAAGCAGGGGCTCAGGTAACGATTGCAGTGGTGGACGAAGGAATTTTACAAATGAACAACTACAAAACTCCAGATCCTTTTGATTATTTCTATCAAAAGAGAGCTTTAGAAGTAAAAAGCTATGATTTATACGCTCGCATTTTCCCCGAATTGAAACGTTTTCTATCGTCTACGGGGGGCGACTTAGCAATGGAATTAGGCAAACGAGTGAATCCATTTACCAACAAGCGAATTAAGCTCATTTCGCTGTGGAGTGGCATTTTGCCGACCACCAACGGAAAAGCCAGCTTTACTTTTGACATTCCACAATTTTCTGGCAGTTTGCGAGTGATGGCCGTTTCGTGGAAAGGACGACATTTCGGTTCAGCAGAAACAAATATCACCGTTGCAGATCCAATTGTAATCAGCACGGCATTGCCTCGATTTTTATCTCCCAACGACCACATCAACGTTCCGGTAACGCTAAGCAACACCACCAAAGCGACCGCTGATGTTAGCATTCGCCTTACCGCCAAAGGTCCGGCAAACATTACTGGGGAAAAAGAATTTAAAGCCAGCATTCCGGCAAATTCAGAACATAGAGTCGTATTTAAAGCTCAAGCTTTGCCCAATATTGGAGAAGCTTTATTCACCACAACGGTTACACAAGGGGGCAAAAACTACCTTGAAGAAATCTACGTTCCTGTACGTCCATCCGTTGGATTTGTGAAATATTTCACTTCAGGTGTCGTTGAAAAAGAAAACGAAACCATCAGCATTGGTGGAAATTTTATTCAAAATAGTGTTCGTAACACACTAGTATTCAGCAAGTCGCCAATTACAGAATTCTCAAAAGATTTAAGCGAATTGATTAATTATCCATACGGTTGCTTAGAACAAGTGGTTTCCACTGCATTTCCATTGCTTTACTATCGTGATCTAGCAAAAGCCATTGGACATGAAAACAAAAATATAAATTGGAATCCCGATTATATTGTGCAAGAAGCCATTTACAAAGTACAGAATTTGCAACAATACAGCGGTGGTTTATTGTATTGGAGTGGATCCAATTCACCTCATTGGTGGGCTACAGCATATGCTACTCATTTTTTAATTGAAGCCAAAAATGAAGGTTTTGAGGTCAATATGTCAGTAATTAAAAATGCAGTGAATTATTTGGAAGAAAAATCCAAAGAAAAAAATACGAAAGAATATTATTTTACAGACGGTTCGGGAAGAAGCTATCAACAAAGTTTAATCACTCAAGAAGCTCCCTACTCTATTTTTGTATGTGCTTTGGCTGGTTCTAAAAATATCTCCTTACTCAATTATTATCGAACACAATATCAAAATCTGACCGAAGAAGGAAAATATTTATTGGCTGCCGCCTATGCTTTTAGTGGCAATAAAAATACATTCCGAGAATTACTACCAGCAAAATATACTTTCCCAATGGTAAATCGTGAACAATCTGGAAGTTTCAACTCCCCCATCCGAAATTCGGCTCTGGTCCTTTTTACTTTGAACAAAATAGATCCCAATAATGCACAAATTCCATTGCTAAGCCAAAAACTATCCAATGATTTAAAACGCAGTAAATGGCTCTCTACAAACGACCGGGCTTTTGCTCTTATGGCACTTGGAAACATTGCTAAATCAAACATGAAAAGTTCTGTTAAAGCTCAAATAAAATTGGCAAACAACACCACTTATAATTTTGATAATGAAGAAATTAGCATAACTCAAGACATGAGCAACAGCAAACTAAATATAAACAAACAAGGAGACGGTAAACTTTATTATTTCTATCAAGCAGAAGGTTTTAGCAAAGATGGAAAAGTAGAGGAAAAAGATAATTATATGGCCGTTCGTCGAACCATTTTCGACCGCAATGGTAAACAAATTTCTGATTACAATCTAAAATCCAATGATCTATTGGTGGTTCGTATCAGTGTTGTTTCGCTCGATCAAAGCCGCATCGACAATGTTGCCATTTGCGACATGCTTCCAGCTTGTTTCGAAATAGAAAATCCCAGAATCAATACGGAAAGAGATTTTACATGGATTAAAGACAAGTCTAATCCAGAACATATGGATATTAGAGACGATCAAATCACCTATTTTACAACAGTAAACAGCCGAATTAAAAACTTTTATTATGTTGTTCGAGTGGTTTCTTCGGGCAGTTTCCAAATTGGTATTGTGAGTGCTGATGCGATGTATGATGGAAATTATTATTCATATCATGGGCATGGAGAAATAAAAGTTGAAAGGTAAAAGTTAAAAGTTCCGAATTGTAAAAATCTTCGATTTTGTGACAATTCGTGGTTTCACTAATTTAATAATTTTAAATCTCCGCTCTCACGCTCACACTATTTTTTGGACAATACCTAACCCCAAATAAATAGGACACGGAAAACACGGAAAGAACGAATGTTCACGGAATAGAAATATCGGAAGAAATGCTTTTGCTGAAGAAATGAGATGAAAATCAAAACTTTAACGAATATCAAAGGAAAACTGAACAATTAGCACTAGGAACAACAATAAAAAAGTGTACTTTTGCATTATTAATTAATGAACGAAAAAACTGATGAAATCAATTGAAGTAATCTTTTCTCCCGACTTATACGACTATGGTCATAATGACGAACACCAAGTTGTCGTTTTAGACATACTAAGAGCAACCACGGCTATGACTACTGCCATTTATAAAGGAGTTAAAGGAATTATCCCAGTTGCTGAAATCGAAGATTTGAAGAGATTCAAAGAAAATGGATATTTGATAGCTTCCGAACGCGAAGGAATTAAAGTTGATTTTGCTGACTTTGGAAACTCCCCATTTACTTTTATAGATAATGATTTAACCGGAAAAACCATTGCCTATTCAACAACCAATGGTACAATCGCCATCGAAAAAGTAGCAGAATCAAGTTCTCAGGTTTTGATTGGAGCATATACTAATATTTCTATCTTATGCGATTATTTAATAGAAAAAAATCAAGCTGTTGTTTTATTATGTTCAGGATGGAAAGGA
>JAQUHH010000200.1 GCA_028683685.1 Bacteroidales bacterium | reverse complement strand
ACTCTATAAACCCCATTATTGGTGCCGAAGAGATTTATTATTACCGCAATAAATTAGATTTTGCCTTTGCAGATAGAAAATGGCTTTTGCCTCATGAAATTAATGACCCAAATATTCTTTCCGAACCGGGTTTGGGCTTTCATGTTCCGAAAGTTTTCGACAAGGTCATTGATATTCAAAGCTGTTTTTTGATGGATCATTATGCGGATGAAATTAGAAATGAAATACGCAAATATACTTTAGAAAACTCACTAGAATATTATAACGCCAGAAAATGGGAAGGTTTAATGCGAAATCTGGTCGTGCGAAAAACGTCTACGAATGAGTGGATGTTAATTGTTATTTTTGCTTATGAAAGCGATGAAAATCAAAAGCTTCTGGATTTTGTTAAAACTCGTTTCGATAAAATAACTTCCTTATTTTACATAATCAATCCAAAGAAAAACGATTCCATAGGCGATTTGCCAGTGCATTTATATTCAGGAAAAGATCACATTGAAGAGGAAATGGAAGGCTTGAAGTTTAAAGTGAGTCCATTGTCTTTTTATCAAACAAACTCTCAACAGGCTTATGTTTTGTATAAAACAACCCGTGAACTTGCAGGCTTAACCGGCAAAGAATTAGTGTATGACTTATACACAGGGACGGGAACTATCGCCAATTTTGTGGCAAAAAATGCCAAGAAAGTAGTGGGCATTGAATATGTAGAGATGGCCATTGAGGATGCAAAATTAAATTCCGTAAAAAACAATATAGAAAATACCGTTTTTTATGCCGGCGACATGGCGGCTGTTTTAACGGATGAATTTATAAATATTAATGGTCGTCCCGATGTTGTTATTACGGACCCACCGCGTGCAGGAATGCATCCGAAAGTGGTAGAACAAATTAAAAAAATCAAGCCCAAACGCATTGTGTATGTGAGTTGTAATCCAGCCACACAAGCAAGAGATATAGATTTGATGAAAGATTTGTATAAAATAACAAAGATTCAGCCCGTTGACATGTTTCCGCATACACAACATGTGGAAAATGTGTGTTGTTTGGAATTGATTTCAGAATAAATCGAAATAAAAAAATGAGGCTGTTGAAATCAACAGCCTCATTTTTTATAATTTCAAGTTCAAATACTTGTCAATATTATTGCGGATCTTTCGCATCGCAACCGCATGGTATTGCAATTTTCTCTACATAATGTCCAAGTGATGAAGCTTTGTGTAAATCAGCACAGCCTTCTTGAGGTCTGTTGATTTGACAAAAACAAAATGCTCTGTAGTAATATGCTGAAGCCAAATCTGGAGAATTTTCTTCTATAGAATAGGTAAATTGTGTGATGGCCTCTGCGTATTTGTGTTGATCTAAAAGATCTATTCCTTGTTCATAAGTAGAGATTGGAATCTCATTTTGAGCAAAAATACTGCTAAAACTAAAAATTATAAATAAACTAAGGATTAATTTTATTGCTTTCATGATAATTATAATGTTTGATTTATGAATACGAATTGGGAAACAAAAATAGGCATTTTCTCCAAAATACTATACAATAGACAAAAAAACTATACAATAGGTTGTTTAGGCTGTTGGTAATTTTTCATAAAAGCATGATAAAACCAAAAATTGCTTTATTTATGAACCGAATTAACAGAAATCCCAATGAATATTGATAATCTTGAGTATTTTTGTGCAAAATTAATACTATGAATTATTCGATTAATTGCCAAGGAAAATTATTTGATTTGAGCAGCCCCAAAGTCATGGGAATACTAAATTTGACCCCCGATTCCTTTTATGAAGGATCCAGAAATTTAGATTTAAAAACTGCTATTTTGAAATCCGAGCAGATGATTGAAGAAGGAGTTGACATTCTGGATGTAGGTGCTATGTCAACACGCCCAGGTATAGAAGAGCTTCCTTTAGAAGAAGAAAAGAATCGTTTAATCAAGCCATTGCAAACGCTTCGGAAAATGTTTCCTCAGGTTTTGTTTTCGGTGGATACGTATCGGGCCGAAATTGCCGAAATGGCTGTTGATACTGGGGTGGATATCGTGAATGATATTTCGGGGGGTGATTTTGATGAAAAGATGTTTGAGACGGTAGCTCGCTTGAAAGTGCCTTATATTTTAATGCATACTTCGGATAAACCTCAATTTATGCAAGAAAACACTCATTATGAAAATATATTAACGGATATTCATTTGGGTTTTGGAAGAAAAATTAAAAAATTGTATTCTCTGGGTGCTAAAGATATTATTTTGGATCCTGGATTTGGCTTTGGGAAAACGACAGATCAGAATTATTTTTTATTGAAAAATCTTGCTTTCTTTTCTGAATTAAACTCTCCTATTCTTGTTGGTTTGTCTAGAAAGTCTATGATTTACAAGTGTTTAGAAACAACGCCTCAAGATTCTTTGACAGGTACTATTGTGTTAAACACCCTTGCTTTACAAAATGGAGCTTCTATTCTCAGAGTTCACGATGTAAAAGAAGCGAAGCATACGATTGAGCTATTTTCTAAAATTGAAAATACCACTTTTGAGAATCTTTAAATTTTGAGGTCAATCACAAAAAAAAACTTTTTTTGAAGCCTCGATTGCATTAAAATCCATGAATATAAATATTTGCATTTCCCTTAATCGCACCGGTGAGTTTTAAACTTTGGGATTGAACAAAAATATTCTCAATATCAACATCTTCAATTTTTCCTTTTAAATAGATGTCTTTATCTATTTCATAATTTTTTATTTGATCATTCACATCTTTCAAAAGAGCTTCCATTTCATTAACGATGGGGAATTTTAAAAAGGGTTCCATTTTCTTTAGGATGGTTCCGTGAAGCAGCCAATTCGCCGACTTTATAAGTGCATTTTTTGTATTCAAGTCAAAATCAGATTCTTTAATTTCCAATGTTTTGGTCTCTTTGTCGTAATATGGTATTCCTGTAAAATATACTGTTCCTTTGGCTGAACCGCTAAAAGTGAGTACAAAAACAATCTTTCCATTGTTTCCGAAAAAATCAATATCTTCTACTTTTATATGTCTCTTTCCTTGCTCAAATATTTTTCCAACTAACTCTTTTTTAGCTGTTTGTAAAATAAATTCATTGGTAATATCGAGATTGTAATTTATTAAAAAGTTTTTTTGAAGACGATTTTCGATAGACAAATTGGGCAATGCATATTTTAAAGAAGCCTCCGGTTTTTGACCGATAATGCAATCCATAAAACCTTTAAATCCAATCACAAACTGAAGCGTATTGTTAACCGTTGAGATGGGCGTGCAAACAACTTGTTGAGGTTTGATAAGCAACCAAGTATTATGTTCTTCGCTCATCAACATGGGTTCTTGAATTTCTGTCCAGGCATCTTCGGCAATTTTCTTTAAATTAACGGCATCCGAAATGCTTTTGTCTATTTGTTTGTTAATCAGCCCTGAACTTGACTTAAGCGCCATGTCTACAATGTTTGTGATCGGCACCTGAACACCTGCAACCCGCATGGTGGGGCGACTTATCCATTGATGGCTGACAATCTTCGTGGAAGTGATGATGTCCCAATCCTGATTTATCGTAATTCCTGTGGAAAAATTTATCGAAAGCTCGCCGTTTGCTTCGTAATAGTCGGAAATACTCATGCCAAAACGTTCTATTTTCCATCCAAATTTCGTCCAAATTTTTAGGGGAATTGTGTATTTTAGCTGATTGTTTTCTGCTTTGAATTCGAAACTCTTTGATTTCCAAATTTTGATTTGCATATTGTCATCCGATAAATCATTGTCTTCATAAATCAATCCTAAAAATTGACGATTTACCGATTTCTCAATGTCCATCATATTCAATTTAATGGGAATTGAAATGGTGGAAATTTCAGGTTTAAATACTGCGTTTAGATAGGATTCAGGTGGTTTTTCCACCTGAATCGTTTTGCAAGAGCTTATTGCGATAAGCATTGCTAGAAATAAATTACTTTTAATTTTAAAATTTATTTTCATGAAGATTTTATTTTATTCTGCCAAATACATTATCGCATCCTCCATTTTCTAAACAATGGAAGAGTTTGTTTTTTAAATTCCAACAGCTCATTGATCGAATTTTTAGTTTTGAAGATAATTTTCGAGATGATAATTCTGGATTTTTGCAAATTTCATAAACCAATTTCATGGCTTCTGGAAGGGGCATTCGGCAGTGGTGGAAGAGCGTATGTGCAGTTGCCGATTCGCTCGATTTGCAGCGAGTGCATCGCCGAGAATAAGGAGTTTTCCCAGAACAGTAATTTGTATTTCCACATTTTCGGCAAACAAAGCCATTTTCCCATTTCTTTTCAGAAATCCATTGCAAACAAAGATCTTGCGTTTCAAATTGCTTAAAAAAATCTTTTTCAGAAATTTTGCCAAAAATGGAATGTTTAAGCATTTTCAAGGACTTTTAAAAATTTCACAAAAATAAGATAAAATATGAGATAAATTATAGCATGAAAAGCTTAATAATTTTATTTTGATGTCTGAGAATAAATTATGACCCTTACAATATGGAGGAAACAGAATAAGATAATAGAAAATATTACAAATTTACTCCTGACTTCGACAACGCTTCACCCTAATTGAAAAAGGGAAAATGCAATTGCGCAAAACTGGTGAAATTAAATTTGCTAATTACAATCACGATTTTGTTAAAAATTGCGACGCCGAGGTGTCGAATATTAATAGCCCCGCATGAAATGCGGGGTTTGATGTTAAAAAGTATAAATGATTTTGGCGAAAAATTTGCTTCGATGTTGCAAATTTT
>JAQUHH010000199.1 GCA_028683685.1 Bacteroidales bacterium | reverse complement strand
AATTTTTGCAGCTTCAATAATGTCTTCTTTTTGAACATTTAAAATTCCAAAAGAGATATTGTTTGCAATGCTGTCGTTAAAAAGTACAACATCCTGACCCACTATGCCCATAAGACCGCGTAAGTCTCGAATACTGTATAATTTAACATTGATATCATCAATGCAAATTTCGCCTTGTGTAACATCATAAAAGCGAGGTAATAAATCGGCAATGGTTGATTTTCCTGCACCGGAATGTCCTACTAATGCCACCGTTTTCCCTTTTTCGATTAAGAGATTAATGTTTTTTAATACGGCAACATCTTCGTATTGAAAATTGACATTTTTGAACTCAATTTTTGATATAAATGATTTCTTTTTAAGAGGGTTTTCAATTTCAACAATTTTTTCTTGGGCATCCATAATCTCAAAAACTCGTTTACCAGATGCCATGCCTTTTTGAATGGAATATGTAGCTGTAATAAAAGATTTTGCGGGAGAAATCATCCGTGCAAAAATAACAACATACAAAATGAGAGCATCTGCAGTGAGCAAATCGCCACCCCCTAAAACCAATTTGCCGCCAAAATAAACGATGGTTAATAAGGAGATAACTCCCAAAATTTCAGTTAAAGGGGAAGCCAATTCTGTCCGTCTGAAAATTTTGTTCATGTACGAAGTAAATGATCTATTTAGTTTTGCAAAGCGTTTTTCAATGTAATTAATGGCATTAAATCCTTTGATGATTTTTAGTCCTGAAATAGTTTCGTCGAAAGAAGAGGTAATGTTTCCCAGTTTATCTTGAGAAATCTCTGATTTTTTTTTGATGTTTTTTCCCACTAATGAGATAATTAATCCACTTAATGGCAGTACAATGGCAGTGAAAAGAGTTAGCAAAGGGCTGATGACAAGCAAGGATAAAAAATAGACGATAATGAGCAAAGGTTCTCTCAAAATTAATTGCATGGTGCTCATAATGGACCATTCAATTTCGTGTACATCTGTTGTTAAGCGTGAAATGATATCGCCAGCTCTTACTTTGGAATAGAAGGAGAGGGGAAGAATGAGAATTTTTTTATACACTTCATTTCTGATATCTTCTACAACTCCATTACGAAGTGGAGCCATGAAAAACATGCCCAAGTATCGGAATAGATTTGAGATTAGAGAAAAAACCACAAAAATAGATGAGACGAAAATTAAGGCTTCGTATTTTCCTTGTTCGATAATGAAAGTACTGATAATGAAATAAAAATAATTGATTAATGCACTCAAATGGAATGAAAATTCGGGTTCCACAGTAACCAAATCAACGGACTCGAACAGTATTCCCAAAAATGGCGAAACCATGGTGAGTGATATGAGCGAAAAAACTACATAAATCGAATTCGAAAGAAAGTTTAAAAGTATATATTTCCAGTATGGTTTGGCATACTTAATTAATCGGATAAAATCTTTCATTTATTATATTTCATAATATTTTGAATTGCTTGCAAATATCGTTAAAAAAACCGAACAGAGATAATTATCATTCAAAAATTGATTATGGTCAATAAATTTGTTTTATTAGAAAACTTAATCTGGACGACTCTTGTTAAAAGTTAAAATAGGAGCATGGCTTTTATAATTTACTATTTTTGTGAAAATATACTTAAAAGACATGAGTGCAACTTTTAAAAAACAAATAATTAATATGAATAAGGGGAAATTTAATATTATTCTAAACTCTGTTTTTTGTTTTGTTTCGGCTTTTATTATGATTAAAGGGATTATTGCTTTGTTGCGTTTTATAATGATGCGACATTTTTCTGCCTGGGTTCATTTAATAAATTTCGATTTGATTTGTATGAATGGCAAGGATGCCAGAATATGGACTCCTTTAAGTGTTATTAGTATGTATAGTGTGGGTTTTCTTGCAGCTGCTGGTCTGGCAGTTTTGGGTCTGGTTTTTTTCTTTAAAATAAGAAAAAAAAGAGGCTTGTTAAAGTTGTTTGCTTTTTGGTTTTATGTAATTGCATTAAATCAATCTTTGGGTGTTTTTTTACGAGATATTCCAATTAAAAGAGATTTATATCACGCCTTAAATTGGATGTATGTTCCATATGAATTTATGATTGGGCTTACCATTTTTGCTGGGATTATTCTTTTTAGTTTAAATGGATTCAATTATAAAAAAGCATTGCGTGTTGTTCATTCTACTGAAATAATTCGGGACAATAAAAACCGCAGGAAAACATATGCATATATTGTCATGTTTCCTGCAATTATTTCAGTAGCTTTTTTATTGTTGCTTCATTTTTACAATATAAAAGCGTATGAAATCATTGAATTTTCTGTTTTGCTAATTTCACTTGCAGTTCCATATATTGTTTTTTTGAGTGGAAATATTCCTAAGAAAATCAAAATTTTGAGAGATGAACCAATAAATCAGTTTAATAAAAACGCAATGGTGATGGCATTCCTCTTTTTGATTGTTTTCTTTGTTGTGAAAATGATTTATTTTTAAGTTGTGTGCAACACTGTCAATATGAAAAGAATTCCAATTATATTATTGATTTTTTTTTTGCGACTTTTTTATTTTCGCAAAGTGACTCTTTAGAATTTGATAAAAAGGCAAAAGATCGTTATGTTGCATGGCTAATTCCTTCTGTTTCGAGAAATATTTACGGAATTGCCATTGGACCTGTTGGCTCAGAAGCAATTTGTAATAGACCTTATACAAAATTCTCACATGGTCTGAATGTACAAGTACCAGGACAGGGTTTTTTCCAGACCTTTTATATCAATAAAATGAGTATTAAGAATTTTTACGGAAATAAAAATTCAGATTCGTTAAACCTACAAGATGTATTTCCTAAAAAGGCAATTCATAATGGGCTTATTATTTCACCATTAGGAACATTTACAGACCAAGTAAATGGAATCTCATTTTCTTTATGGATGAGCATGGGGAAGAAAATAAATGGTCTTTCATTTAATCTTCTCTGGAACTTATACGAACAAATAAATGGAATAACAATTGGATTTGTTAATCATACAGCATTGACAAAAGGATTACAAATCGGACTTGTAAATAAGACTATAAAATTAAAAGGATTTCAATTTGGTCTTTGGAACAAAAATGAAAAAAGGTCATTACCGTTTATTAATTGGAATTTTAAAGACAAAAAAGTGCAGCACATAACAGCACCTATATCCAACAGTCTATGAAAGAGCAACTTGACGCATCGTGCCTCTGTAAAAACATTTTATCTATTGAAAGTGTCTAAGCCCGTAAAATGATTATTGGGAATAACGGTTAAACGTTTGTAGCATCTGAAAGAAATACTATAATTTAGAATTATAGCTGAGATTGGAATCTAGCTTTTCCATGGTAAATTTAAAGGTGTTGTTGAGCCTATTCCGAAGCAAATAAATGACAGAAAAATAGAGAGCCACCGACATAATTCCTGCAATTCCTGCACTTATTTCGTCTGCTGTGATTTGCAAGGTGATTATCAGGCCAATTAGCAATATAACAATGGGGAAAATATAGGCAATTAATACTGCTTTTGATCCCATGGAACGTTCCATGCAGACATTTACTTTTTCTCCAATTTTCCAGTCCAGATTTTCAAAGTTATATATATCTACTTCTTTATCAATATTTTCCGACATGCTGCATGCACTTTTTACGGAGCAAGAAGCACATGCTCCTTTTTGAATAATAGACACGCTAATTTTGTTTTCATTGATAGCACAAATAATGCCTTCGTGTTGTATTTCTTTGTTTGACATGGCTTTTCTTTATGGGATTGTTAATGAAACTGGGAGAATTTTTCCGTTGTAAAATAAATGGCCCGTTTGAGCAAAATTTGAAATGTATGCTCCCATATCTTGGGCATTGGCAGATGCTTCAAAATTTGGAAACGCTTCTTGAAACATTTGTGTACTGACAGATCCCAAGCACAGTGCATTTACTTTAATATTCAATTCTGATAATTCTGCAGACAGTGCTTCTGTTAGGGTGCATAAAGCTCCTTTGCTGATGCTGTATGCAGAAAGCCCGGGAAATTTTAAACTTCCTTGGTAGCCTCCCATGCTCGAAATGTTCAAGATATGAGCATTTTTATTGAAAAAAGGAAGCAATGCTTGGGTTAAAAAATAGGGTGATTTTAAATTGATATTTAGCATTTTTTCAAAATCCCCTTGCTTGGTTTCGGCAAAGCTTTTGGTTAAAAACTGTCCAGCATTGTTTATTAAAACATCAATTCCCGAATGAAAATAATCCGAAATGATGGATGACAAATCAGAATAGGAATCAATATTCGACAAATCAAATTCGACAGACTTTACGTTTTCTCTTTTTAATTTATTGATTTCTAAGATGTTTCTGCAAATAACCAATACTTTGTTGTTGGGACTTTCGGATGCGTGTTTGGCTGTCTCAAATCCAATTCCTTTTCCTGCCCCGGTGATAATAATATTCATTGCTTTTTCTATTAAACAAGTGGAAGTTGAAAATGTTTATTGTTTTATTATTTTATATACCACAGAATGTTGCTGCTGTTTGATGTTTAGGTAATAGAATCCCTTTGCTAAATGATTGAGGTCTAGTTGACTGCTTTCAAAAATTTCGCTTGTATAAATCTTTTTTCCATCTACTGAATAAATTTCAATAAAAGTAGATTCGTTTGTGTTTTCAAATAAAATAAAAAGATGGTCTTTTATTGGATTTGGGTAGATTTTTATATTGGGTTTAGAAGATTCCCAAATTGAAACTGGACATGGGTTTAATTGTACATCAATGCGAATGGATTCTTTGTCTTGAATGCTTT